>NZ_BAAGPR010000040.1:0-61215 GCF_054783955.1 Streptomyces mayteni
CCTGCCCGCGCCATGCGGGCCTGCGGCCCGCGGGGCCGCTGCGGCGGCCGGAGTCGGACCTGGGCCCAGGCCGCGCGGCCAGCGCCTACCGGCGCGGAGCGCCGTGGTGCGTCGTCGCACGGCGGCCGATGGGCAGCCGGCGTTCCACGCTGCGGCCTCCTGCCCGCGCCATGCGGGCCTGCGGCCCGCGTGCGCGGCCCAGAGCGCCGCCCTTACAAGGCGGATGCGCAGCGGCAGAGGCCGGTGGTGGAGAGGAGCAGGGTGAGGGTGGCGAAGGTGGCTCGGGTCGTGTTCCAGGTGGTCCAGCGGGGGTGGTAGGAGGCCCAGTCGCCGCCGGCGGCCAGGGCGTCGTTGAGGGGGACGTTGACGGCGGCGGTGGGCAGGAAGGTGCCGAGCAGGTAGACGGCGGCGGCCAGCAGGAAGGCCCAGCCGGCGGATCGGTGGCCCGTCGCCAGGAGCAGTCCGCCCGCCGCGCCGGCGGTGAACGGGACCGCCGTGAAGGCGGTGAGGAACACCGGGTTGAGGATCCGCTCGTTGATCCGCCGCATGGCCTCGGCCGCCGCCTCGGGGTCGAGCGTGTCGAGGCCCGGCATCACCGCGACCGAGAAGCCGAAGAAGAGGCCGGCCATGGCGCCGGCGCCCACCAGGGTCAGGACGGCGGCGGTCAGGGTGAGGGAGCCGGTGGCCGCGGACGAGGTGGTGAGTTGCATGCCTCGATTCAACGGCCGCCCACCGGCCCCCGGCCATGGTCGGCAGGCTCGCCCGCATAAGCGGGCGTCTCACCCCCGCAGGTAGTTGTAGACCGTGGCCCGGGAGACGCCGAGCACCTCGGTGAGGGCGGTGGTGGCGTGTTTGACCTGGAGGAAGCCGCGGTCCCGCAGCTCGCGGACCAGCCGCCGCTTCTCCGCCGCGGGCAGCGCCCGCGGCGTGAGGCTGCCGTGCGTGGTGGCGAACTCCTCGGCCGCTGAGCGGAGTTCGTCCGTGGTGCGGGCGCGGAGGGTCTCGGTCGGTGGGCGGTCGGTCTCGTCCGTCCGCACCAGCTCGGCCAGCGCCCTGGCCGCGCCGCCGAGCACCGAGACGTCCAGGTTGAGGCAGATCGCGCCGACGTACTCGCCCGCGCCGTTGCGGATGCCGACGGAGGTGCTCTTGGCGGGGCGGCCGTCCGGGAAGCGGTTGGGGTAGTTCTGCAGGATCTCGGGGTAGTCGGGGTCCCGGATCCTGGCCAGGCCCAGCTCGGTGGCCGGGTCGCCGACCGCGCGGCCGGAGAGTCCGCCCTCGATGGCGCGGATGGCGTGCCGCGGGTCGCGCAGGTCGTGCAGCACCACCTCGCACACCCCGGGGAACATCCGGCCGAGCGCCGTGACGATCTTCTCGGCCTCGCGCAGCAGCACCTCGTCCTCGGTCACGAGTCGCTCCCGGCGTTCCCCGCGCGCCCGGCGTCCAGCAGGCGGCCCATCAGGTGCGGCGCCTTGAGGCCGCTGCCGGTGAGCAGCACCACCGTCGTCTCGCCGGGGCGGATCGCGCCGCGGGCGCGGAACGCGTCGACGGCCGCGGCGGCCGTGGCGCTGGTCGGTTCGGCGTAGAGGCCGGTGGCGGCGAGCCGGCGGACGGCCGCGGCGATGTCGGCCTCGGGGATCGCGACGGTGTCGCCGCCCGAGCGGCGGATGGCGGCCAGCACCTCGGGTGCCCTGACCGGCCGGCGGATGGCGGCGCCCTCGGCGATGGTGGGGGCGAACTCCGCGGGCGCCACGCCCTGGTGGGCGGCGTGCAGCGGCGCGCAGTTGGCCGGCTGGGCGACCAGCAGCCGGGGCCGGCGGGCGATCCGGCCGGCGGCGAGCAGTTCGCCGAAGCCCAGGTCGCAGCCGAGGACCAGGCTGCCGGCGCCGGCCACGGTGACGACCGCGTCGGGCGCGGTGAAGCCCAGGTCCTCCCACAGCTCGTAGGCGATGGTCTTGGTGCCCTGGAGGAACAGCGGGTGCCAGTTGTGGCTCGCGTAGACCGTGTGGGCGGCGCGGCGCAGCGCCTCGGCCGCCGTCGCGTCCCGGTCGCCTGGCACCTCCTCGACCTCGGCGCCGTAGGCCAGGGTCTGAAGGATCTTGGCCGGCGAGGTGCCGGCCGGCACGAGGATCCTGGCGCGGATGCCGGCCGCGGCGCAGTAGGCGGCGAGCGAGGCGCCGCCGTTGCCGGAGCTGTCCTCGACGACCTCGGTGACGCCGGCGGCGGCCAGGAACGAGACCAGTACGCCGACCCCGCGGTCCTTGAAGCTGCCGGTCGGGGCGAACCACTCCAGCTTGAAGCGGACGTCGGCGCCGCCCCACTCGCGGGCGACCAGCGGGGTGCGTCCCTCGCCGAGCGAGACGGGGCGTTCGACGGGGGTCGGCAGGGCGGCGCGGTAGCGCCACAGCGAGCGCTCCGCGGTGTCGACGTCGTCGGGCCCGAGGCCGGGGAGCGGGGTGACGGTCAGCGGCGCCCCGTCGTCGCCGCGCCAGCGGTCGGCGGTCAACGGGTAGGTGTGCCCGGTCCGTTCGTCGAGGTAGCGGGGTGTGGCGGTGGTCGACACGCGGGTGTGCCCCCTGTCCGGCGCGCTGGATGGTTCGGCCAACTCTGGAGAGTCTGTCCAATCGGGGGTGTGTCGTCAACCGGCGGCCGCCCTGGCATAGCGGCGGGCCAGGAGCGCGAAGGCGTCCCTGAGTTCGGCGGGACCGACGACCTCGACGTCGGCGTCGAACCTGCCGAAGGTGGCGGCGAGCCCCGCCCAGGACCAGGAGCCGAGCACCAGCCGGCAGCGCCCGGGGCCGAGCGCCTCGACGACCCCGTCGCCGGCGTAGGGGGAGACGTCGGCGGCCGGCAGGTCGAGGATCACCTCGCCCCGGCAGGGCCAGCCGTCCCGGCCCCGGAACCTGGCGGCCACGAAGGCGGCCACGTCCCCGCCCGGCAGCTCGCGCGGCGTGAACCGGGGCCCGGTGGGGGTGCGCGGGCTGATCCGGTCCACCCGGAAGGTGCGCCAGTCCGCCCGGTCCAGGTCCCAGGCGACCAGGTACCAGCGCCCGCCCCAGGTGACCACGTGGTGCGGCTCGGCCCGGCGCGGCGGGGCGTCATCACCGTGGTCGCCGTGGCCGCCGTAGTCGAAGCGCAGCACCTCGCGGGCGTGCACGGCGGCGCTGAGCGCCGTCAGCACGCCGCCGTCGACCCGGGGCTTGGTCGCCGGCCCCTCGACGGCGGTGACCTGGAGCGTGTCGACGCGGTGGCGCAGCCGCGCCGGCAGCACCTGCCGGACGGTGGTCAGCGCCCGGGCCGCGGCCTCCGCCAGGTCGGCGCCGCTCGCGGTGGCGACCCGGAGCGCGACGGCCAGCGCCACGGCCTGCTCGTCGTCGAAGAGCAGCGGCGGCAACGCCGAGCCGGCGCCCAGCCGGTACCCGCCGTCCGGACCCTTGCTGGCGACGATCGGATAGCCGAGCTCCCGCAGCCGGTCGACGTCGCGGCGCACCGTGCGCGGGCTGATCCCGAGCCGCTCGGCCAGCAGAGCCCCCGGCCAGTCCCGGCGGGCCTGGAGCAGCGAGAGCAGGGAGAGGAGGCGTGCTGAGGTCTTCGGCATGGGGCCGATTCTCCCGCGAGAAGCGGTCACATCCTGTCCGCTACCTCTGGCACGGTGGACGATGTCAGCTGATCCGCCCCACCGGAAGGCCCTCGATGACCGTGCTGGACGCCCGGGCACTGAACCGCGCGACGCTCGCCAGGCAGCTGTTGCTCGACCGCGCCGAGCTGCCGCCGCTCGACGCGGTCGCGCACCTCGGCGGCCTCCAGGCCCAGGAGCCGCAGGCGCCGTTCGTGGGCCTCTGGTCGCGGCTGCGCGGTTTCCGGCCCACGGCGCTCGACGAGCTGCTGAGCGCGCGGCAGGTGGTGCGGACCCGGCTCATGCGCTGCACCGTGCACCTCCTCACCGCCGAGGACGTGCTGGCCTGGTGGGCCAGGTACGAGCCCATGCTGCGGAAGCGCGCGGCCGGGGCCTACCGCCGCGAACTCGTCGGGGTGGACCTCGACGAACTCGCCGCGGCCGGCCGGGCGGTGCTGGCCGACGGCGTGCCCCGCTCGATGCGTGAGCTCGCCGGGGCCGTCGCCGACCGGTGGCCGTCCCCCGGGTCACGGGCGCTCGGCGAGGTGCTGGTCGCCGCCCTCGTCCCGGTGGCGCAGCTGCCGCCGCGCGGGCTGTGGCGCACCGGCGCCGGCGCGCGCTACCTGCCGCTCGACTCCTGGCTCGGCCGCGAGATCGACCCGCCGGCCGCGGCCGGCACCGACCCGATCGGTCAGGCGCTGGTCCGCCGCTATCTGGCCGCGTTCGGCCCGGCCACCACCGCCGACCTGCGCGCCTGGTGCGGCCTCGCCGGGCTGCCGGCCGCCGTGGCGGCGCTCCGCGACGAACTGGTCTCCTTCCGCGACGAGCACGGCCGCGAGCTGCTCGACCTGCCTGACGCGCCGCGCCCCGACCCCGAGACGCCCGCGCCGGTCAGGTTCCTGCCGGAGTTCGACAACGCGATCCTCGGCTACCAGGACCGCGGCCGGATCATCGACGACGCCCACCGCGGCCTGTCGGTCGCCGGCGCGCGCGTCGTGCTGGTCGACGGCCGGACCGCCGCGACCTGGAAGGTCACGGCGGGCACCGTGACCGTCACCCCGCTGCGCCGGCTCGCCGCCGCCGACCGCACCGCCGTCGCCGAGGAGGGCGGGCGGCTCGCCGCGTTCCTCTCCGACGCCGAGAGCGACCGGGTCACGGTCACCGATACTCCGCACTGAGCAGGTCGGGCGCTCCGTTTCGGTGTTGGGGCGCTTCAGTCCGGCGGCGCCCCAGCGGGGCGCGGGGAACTGGGCGACCAGCCACGACGGCGCCGCGGACGAGGAACGGCCCGTCGCGGCTCTTCCAGCGGAGCGTTTAGGCGGATCTCGGGGAGATCCGGTGAGAAGGGGAGGTCCGGCGAGAACGCGAAGGGCGGTGCCCCGGCGCACACCCTGCGCCGTGACACCGCCCCGCATCGGACGACCAGATGACGGTCAGCCGCCGCGGATGCCGCTCTCGAGGGAGCTGTCGGTCTCCTCCATGGCGTCCGCCGCGGTGTTGAGGAAGCCGCCCAGACCGTCGAGACCTTCCAGCATCTGCCGGGCACCGGTGGTGAACTCGGTGAAGGACTCGCCGAACGCCCGGCCGGAACGCGCCGAGTAGCCGTCCTCGATCAGGCCCTCGATGTAGCCGCGCAGCTCGTCGAGCTTCGCGTCCATGTTCTGGTACTCGGTCTTGAGCCGGTTGGCGGCTTCCCGCATCTGGTCGTAAGTGATATTCAGGTCGGCCACGAAGACCCCCTCCTCGATCTGCGGAGGCCCGTCCCCCCGCGGGATGTTGCTCTGTCTGACGCGGCGCACCGACTTCCCAGCGCGACCACGCACCTGGCAGCCTATGCCCGGGAAGCACGTGCTGACACCCCCGTCAAGGGTTCGTCCCCCGCGCCATCGTCACCAGTCTGGACGCGAGGGGGCGCGCGGCGGTTGCAGTCGTGCACGCCCGAATCCCGCCGTGGCGAAGGATGCGATTATGGGCATGTCCATCACGGACATGCAGGCAACGTAGGGCAGTAACGGGGAGGAGCGCCGTGCGTCTGACGCTGACAGTCGTCGACCCGGTGGGGGGACAAGCCGCCGACACCGTGGTCGACGCGGCCGCCGAGACTCGGCTCGCCGACCTGGCCCCGGAGTTCGCGCAGGTCGTGGGCTCCGGCGGCTACGGGGGCGAGCCCGTACATCTCTTCGCCAACGGCGAGTATCTGGATCCCTCGCTCACCCTCGCCCAGTCAACGCTGCGCGAGGGCAGCGTCGTCAGTCTCCACAACGCCAGTGGCTGTTGGCCGAGCGAGCCGGCGGGCGCCGTCGAACTCCGGGTCGTCGGCGGCCCGGCGGCCGGCGCCGTGCACCGCGTCGGCGTCGGCAAGGTCGAGGTCGGCAGCGGCCAGAACGTGCACGTCCGGGTCCAGGACCCGACCCTGCCGGAACGGGCCTTCACGCTGCGCGTCGCCGCCGACGCCACCGCCAAGGTCACCGTCTACACCGACAGCCAGCCGCTCATCGACGGCGAGCCCTTCGTGCACACCGAGGGCGACCGGGCCGACTGGAAGTTCGGCAAGCAGATCGCCATCGGCGACTCGCTGTTCGAACTCACCCCCTACGGCCCGCCGAACGCCGCCCTCAAGGTCTCGGAGGACGGCGCGGGGCTCGACTACAACCGGCCGCCCCGGCTGCTGCCGCCCGAGCGGGAGACCAAGTTCAACCTGCCGCGGCCACCCGGGGAGCGCGAACGCCGCCCGATGCCCTGGCTGATGGCCCTGCTGCCGATCGTCGGCGCCGTCGCCATGGCGTCGTTCACGGGCCGTTGGATCTTCCTCATGATGGCGTTCCTCAGCCCCATCATGCTGCTGTCCAACTACTTCATGGACAAGAAGCGCGGCCGGATCAGCCACGCCCAGAAGGTCGCCGAGTTCGAGCAGCGCAAGGCCAGGGTCGAGGCCGACGCCAGGACGGCGCTGATCGCCGAGCGGTTCGCCCGCCGGCACGCCGCGCCCGACCCGGCCACCGTGCTCGCCCAGGCCACCGGGCCGCGCACCCGGCTGTGGGAGCGCCGCCGCACTGACAACGACCACCTGCTGCTGCGCGTCGGCACCGCACCGCTCGACTCGGAGGTCATGCTCAACGACCCGATGCAGGACGACCACAAGCGGCAGGTCCTGTGGAAGATCGCCGACGCCCCCATCACGCTGCCGCTGCGCACCCTCGGCGTCATCGGCTTCGCCGGCCAGGGCGACACGGCGCGCGCCCTCGCCCGCTGGTCCATCGGGCAGCTCGCCGTGCTGCACAGCCACGTCGACGTCCAACTGTTCGTGCTCACCGACGGTTCAGGACAGCACAGCTGGAACTGGGTGCGCTGGCTGCCGCACTCCCGCCCGCTGCCCGAGCAGAACACCAACGTGCTGGTCGGCACCGACGCCGAGACCATCGGCGCCCGGATCGCCGAGCTGACCGCCCTGCTCGACGCCCGCCAGAAGGCCCGCAAGGAGGCCCGCAGCAAGGGCCAGACCACCTTCAAGGACCCCGACATCGTGGTGGTCTTCGACGGGTCACGGCGGATGCGGTCGCTGCCCGGCGTCATCCGGCTGCTCACCGAGGGCCGTGAGGCCTCCATGTTCGCGATCTGCCTGGACGACGAGGAGCGGTTCCTGCCGGGCGAGTGCCAGGCCGTCGTCGTCGCCGAGCCCAACCCGGACCGGATCGCCGACAGCGGCCCGCGCCAGGCCGGCTACGCCACCGGCTTCCACACCTTCCTCGCCACCCCGGGCGGCGCGCCGGCCGCCGGCCAGCCCACGCCGGGCACGGGCCAGCCCGTCTCCACCCTCACCCAGGTCGCCGACCGGCTGCGGGTCGAACAGGCCGGCGCCTGGCGGATCAGGGGCGTGCGCCCCGACTGGGTGCTGCCCGAGTGGTGCGAGCTGCTGTCCCGCGCCCTCGCCCCGATCCGCGACATCAGCGGCGAGTCCGAGGACGCGGCGCTGCCCTCGGCCAGCCGGCTGCTCGACGTCATCGAGATGGAGCCGCCCACCTCGGGCGCCATCGCCGCCCGCTGGCGGCTCGGCGGCCAGTCGACCGAGGCCGTCATCGGCGAGTCCTACGACGGTGCCTTCGCCATCGACCTGCGCCGCGACGGCCCGCACGGCCTGATCGCCGGCACCACAGGATCCGGCAAGTCCGAGCTGCTCCAGACGATCGTCGCCTCGCTCGCGGTGGCCAACACGCCCGAGAACATGACGTTCGTGCTGGTCGACTACAAGGGCGGCTCGGCGTTCAAGGACTGCGTGCAGCTGCCGCACACCGTCGGCATGGTCACCGACCTCGACAACTACCTGGTGGAGCGCGCCCTGGCCTCGCTCGGCGCCGAACTGACCCGCCGGGAACACATCCTGGCCGGCGTCGGCGCCAAGGACATCGAGGACTACCAGGACCTGCTGCGCCGCAACCCGGGCAGCCTGGCCCCGCTGCCCCGACTCCTCATCGTCATCGACGAGTTCGCCTCGATGGTCCGCGAACTGCCGGACTTCGTGAAGGGCCTGGTCAACATCGCCCAGCGAGGCCGCTCGCTCGGCATCCACCTGCTGCTCGCCACCCAGCGGCCGAGCGGCGTCGTCTCCCCGGAGATCCGCGCCAACACCAACCTGCGGATCGCGCTCCGGGTCACCGACGGCAGCGAGTCGACGGACGTCATCGACGCGCCGGACGCCGGCTTCATCGCCAAGTCCACACCGGGCCGCGCCTACGTCCGCCTCGGCGCCACCTCGCTCGTGCCGTTCCAGTCCGGGCGCGTCGGCGGCCGCCGCCCCGGCGCCGTCGACACCACGGTCTCCCGGCCCTGGCTCGGCCGCCTCGACTGGCACGACCTGGGGCGCGCCCAACTGCGCCGCCCGGCCGGGCAGAAGTCCGAGGAGGAGGAGATCACCGACCTCAAGGTGCTGGTCGACGCGGTCATCGAGGCCGACCAGCAGGTCGGCTACCCCAAGCAGCACAGCCCCTGGCTGCCCGCGCTGCCCGAGAAGACGCTGCTCGCCGAGCTCGAACACCCGGTCCCGGCCGGCGCGTTGCGGGCCGCCCCGTTCGGCGTCGAGGACCTGCCCGAGCAGCAGGCCAGGCGGTCGCTCGCCATCGACTTCAAGACGTTCAGCCACATGCTGGTCGGCGGCCAGCCGCGCAGCGGCCGCTCCCAGCTGCTGCGCACCATCGCCGGCTCCCTCGCCTGGGTGCACTCCGCGGCCGACGTGCACATCTACGGCATCGACTGCGGCAACGGCGCCCTCAACGCCCTGACCAAGCTGCCGAACTGCGGCGCCGTGGTCAGCCGCACCCAGATCGAGCGGGTCAGGCGGCTGCTGCGCCGGCTGCGCCAGGAGCTCGACCGGCGCCAGGAGCTGCTGGCCAGGGACGCCCTCGCCGACATCAGCGAGCAGCGCTCGGTGGCGGCCCAGGAGAACCGGCTGCCGCACATCGTGGTGCTCCTCGACCGCTGGGAGGGCTGGGGCAACACGCTGGGCGAGATCGACCACGGCGCCCTGACCGACGAGCTGTACACCCTGATGCGGGAGGGCGCGAGCGTCGGCATCCACCTGATCATCGCCGGCGACCGCACCGTGCTCTCCGGCCGGATCGCCACCCTCACCGAGGACCGGTACGCGCTGCGGCTCTCCGACCGCGGCGACTACACCAACGTCGGGCTCAGCGCCCGCAAGGTGCCGGAGAACATCCCGGACGGCCGGATGATCCGCAACCAGGTCGCCACCCAGATCCAGGTGGCGGTCCTCGCCGACGAGCTGTCGGGCCAGGCCCAGGCCGCGGCCCTGGAGGCCATCGGCGCCTGGGCCAACGAGCGGGACGCGGCCGTGCCGCGCGCCAAGCGGCCGCTGCGGGTCGACGTGCTGCCCAGCCGGCTCACCTTCGAGGACGCCTGGGAGATGCGCGACCCGGAGGCGTCCGAGTCCCGCCTGTGGGGCCTGGTCGGCGTCGGCGGCGACGAGTTGATGGGCTACGGCCCCGACCTCGGGCAGGGCACCCCGGCTTTCGTCGTCGGCGGCCCGGCCAAGTCCGGCCGCTCCACGGTGCTGACGATGCTCGCCAAGTCCTATCTGAAGCGCGGCATCCGGCTGGTCATCGCCGCGCCCCGGCCCTCGCCGCTGCGCGAACTGGCCGGCCAGGAGGGCGTGGTGCAGGTGTTCACCGGCGACAACCTCACCAACAAGGAGGTGCGCGAGGCGATGAGCACCTCCTCGCTCGCGGACCCCATCGTCTTCGTGATGGACGACGGTGAGGACCTGCGCCGCTGCGACGCCGGCGACGAGCTCAAGACCCTCCTCAACCAGGGCTCCGAGCTGGGCCGTTACCTGATCCTCGGCGGCGACGAGGCCGACCTGGGCAGCGGCTTCTCCGGCTGGCAGGTGGACGTCAAGAAGGCCAGGCGCGGCGTGCTGCTCTCGCCGAGCAGCCACCGGGTCGGCGAGCTGATCGGCGTCAAGCTGCCGCGCAGCGCCGCCGTCGAGCAGCCCACGCCAGGCAAGGGCATCCTGCACCTCGGCGACGGCACCCCGTTCACCGTGACGACGCCCGCGCCGTGACGCCCGAGGCGCCCCCGGCGGCCCCCCGGCCGCCGGGGACGCCCGTTCCCGCGGGTCAGCGGACCCGCCGGAAGAACCCGCGGACGTCGGCGACCAGCAGGTCCGGCGCCTCCATCGCCGCGAAGTGGCCGCCCCGGTCGAACTCCGACCAGTGGACGACGTGGTGCTCCCGCTCGGCCACCCGGCGGACCCCCGAGTCGCCGGGGAAGACCGCCACCCCGGTGGGCACCTCGGACCGCTCGACAGGCCGGCCCCAGTCGGCCGCGCCCTCCCGGTAGAGGCGGGCGGACGAGGCCGCGGTGCCGGTGAACCAGTAGACGCTGACGTCGGTGAGCAGCTGGTCGCGGTCCACCGCCTGCTCCGGCAGCTCGTGGGCCGGGTCGGTCCACTCCTTGAACTTCTCCACGATCCAGGCCAGTTGGCCGGCGGGCGAGTCGTGCAGGCCGAAGGCCAGGGTCTGCGGGCGGGTGGACTGGATCATGGCGTAGCCCGCGCGGTCCTGGTCGGCGTACTCGGCCAGCCTGGCCCGCTCGGCCGCGGTGAGCCCGACCGACTCGTCGGGGGCGAAGGTCGGGAAGCCGAGCGCGCCGTTGACGTGGACGCCGACCACGTGCCCGGGCGCGACCCGGCCGAGCTCCGGGGAGACCACCGCGCCGGTGTCGCCGCCCTGCGCGCCGTACCGGTCGTAGCCGAGGCGCCGCATCAACTCGGCCCAGGCACGGGCCACCCGGCTGGGGCTCCACCCCGTCTCACGGGTGGGCCCCGAGAAGCCGAAGCCGGGCAGCGAGGGCGCCACCACATGGAACGCGTCGGCCGGATCGCCGCCGTGGGCGCGCGGGTCGGTGAGCGGGCCGATGACCTTCAGGAACTCGACGACCGAACCTGGCCAGCCGTGCGTGAGGATCAGCGGGAGCGCGTCGGGCTCGGGGGAACGGACGTGCAGGAAGTGGATGTGCTGGCCGTCGATCTCGGTGGTGAACTGCGGGTACGCGTTGAGCGCCGCCTCCTGCTTCCGCCAGTCGTACCCGGTACGCCAGTACTCGGCCAACTCCCTCGCGTACGAGGAGGGCACGCCGTACGACCAGCCGGTGCCCGGCAGCTCGTCGGGCCAGCGGGTGCGGGCCAGGCGGTCGCGGAGGTCGTCCAGGTCGGCCTGCGGAACGTCGATGCGGAACGGTTCGATCTTCGTCATGCCCAGAACGCTAGAGACCCCCTAGGACAGATACGGTCCTAGCGGCCCGGCAGGATGGCACGCGTGATGGAGACCTCGGCTCGACTGCTCAGACTGCTCTCCCTCCTCCAGGCCCACCGGGACTGGTCGGGGACCGAACTGGCGGCGCGGCTCGGCGTCACCACCCGGACCGTACGGCGGGACGTGGACCGGCTCAGGGAACTCGGCTATCCCGTGCACGCCACGCCAGGCGCCCCCGGCTACCAGCTGGGCGCCGGCACCGACCTGCCCCCGCTGCTGCTCGACGACGACGAGGCCGTCGCGGTCGCGGTCGGGCTGCGGACGGCCGCCGGCGGCACCGTCGCCGGGATCGAGGAGGCGTCGGTCCAGGCGCTCACCAAGCTCGAACAGGTGCTGCCCGCGCGGCTGCGGCGCCGGGTGCACGCGCTGCGGTCGATGACCGTGCCCATGACGGGGGCGGCGGCGCCGGTGGACGCCGAGGTGCTGACGGCCATCGCCGCGGCCTGCCGGGACCACGAGGTGCTGCGCTTCGACTACCGGTCGCACCAGGGAGTGGAGAGCCGCCGTTCCACCGAGCCGCACCGGCTCGTCCACTCGGGGCGCCGCTGGTACCTGGTGGGCTGGGACGTCGACCGGGCGGACTGGCGGACCTACCGGGTCGACCGGCTGCGGCCGAGGACGCCGAACGGGCCGCGCTTCGTCCCCCGCGACCCGCCGGGCGAGGACCTCGCGGCCTACACCTCCCGGGCGATCTCCAGCGCCCCCTACCGCTACCAGGCGCGCCTCACCATGCACGCCCCCGCGGAGACCGTGCGCCGGCGCGTCGCGCCCACGGTGGGGACGGTGGAACCCGTCGACGCGGAGACCTGCGTCCTCACGTGCGGTGCGAACAGCCTCGACGAGATCGTCGTCTGGGTCGCCCTGACGGACATCGGGTTCGAGGCGCACGAGCCCCCGGAACTGGTCGAGCGGATCGGCGTGCTGGCCGATCGGCTCCGGGCGGCGTCGGGGAGGAGCGGGCGGTGACCTGGGCACCTGTCCGGGCGCCTATCGGCCCAGCTCGCGTAACGCGTTTCTGGCCAGGGTCAGTTCCTCGAGCCGGGTCTCGATCTGGCGTAACTGCGCCGCGATCAGATCCGCCACCGCGCCGGTGGGCGGCTGGCCGCTGTCCCGGATCGTGAGCACGTCGCGGATCTCGGCCAGGCTGAGCCCGGCCGCCTGGGCGCCTCGGATGAAGACCAGCCGGTCGGCGCTCTCGGACGGGTAGTCCCGGTAGCCGGAGGGCGTGCGCGGGGGCTCGGGAAGCAACCCGGCCCGCTCGTAGAACCGGATGGTCTTGGCGGTCACCCCCGCCGCGTGTGCCAGCGTGCCAATACGCATGTCTCCAAGGATATGGACGTGACAAGAGCCGGGATTCGGCCACGGGACGCCCCGGCGCAGGTCAGCCGAGCTCCGCGGTGGCCAGGAACTGGGTGGCCGCCAGCTCGGCGTAGAGCGGGCTGCCGGCGACCAGTTCGCCGTGGGTGCCGACCGCCTGGATCCGGCCGGCGTCCATCACCACGATCCGGTCGGCCGAGGTCACCGTGGACAGCCGGTGGGCCACCACCAGCACCGTGGTCTCCCTCGCCACCTCCGCCACCGTGTCGCGCAGCGCCGCCTCGTTCACCGCGTCCAGCTGGGAGGTGGCCTCGTCCAGCAGCAGCAACCGCGGCCGGCGCAGCAGCGCCCTGGCTATGGCCACCCGCTGCCGCTCGCCGCCCGAGAGCTTGGTGCCGCGGTGGCCCACCACCGTGTCGAGCCCGTCGGGCAGGCGGGCCGCCAGGCCGTCGAGCCGGGTGGTGCGCACGGCCTCCCGCAGCGCCTCCTCCTCGGTGTCGGGGGCGCCGAACAACAGGTTCTCCCGGAGGGTGCCGGAGAGCACCGGCGCGTCCTGCTCCACGTAGCCGATGGCGCCCCGGAGCTCCGTGAGGTCCCAGGCCGCCACGTCGACGCCGTCGACCGAGACCCGGCCCTCGGTCGGGTCGTAGAACCGCTCGATGAGCGAGAAGACGGTGGTCTTGCCCGCGCCCGACGGGCCGACGAAGGCGGTCATGCCGCGCGAGGGAACGGTGAAGGTGACGCCGTGGTGGATCTCCGGCAGCCCCTCCGCGTAGCGGAAGCGCACGCCCTCGAAGGAGACCGAGGCCGGCGCCAGGGCCGCGCCTGGCGCCCGCGCCGGGACCGCGCCGCCGTCCGGCTCGGCGGGCAGCGCGGCCACCTCCTGGATCCGGCTGATCGCCGCCGCGCCCACCTGGTACTGGGTGACCGCCTGCACGACCTCCTGGATCGGGGCCATCAGATAGAAGACGTACAGCAGGAACGCCACCAGCGTGCCGACCGAGATGCTGTCCGTGGCCACCCGGGCGCCGCCCACCGCGAGCACCGTGATGAACGCGATCTGCATCGAGAGCCCCGCCGTGTTGCCGGCCAGCGCCGACCACTTGGCGGCCCGCACGCTCTCCCGCCAGGACGCCTCGGCCGCCCGGCGCACGGACTCCTCCTCGCGCCGCTCGGCGCCCGACGCCTTCACCGTGCGCAGCGCGCCGAGCACTCGCTCCAACGCCGCGCCCATCTGCCCCACCGACTCCTGGGCCCGCTTGCTCGCCCGGTTGATCAGCGGGACGATGAGACCGATCACGACGGCCGCCAGCGCGATCACCGAAAGGGTCACGCCGAGCAGCACCAGGTCGACGAAGCACATCATCACCAGGGTGGCGACCAGCGTGAGGCCGCCGGTGCCGAAGCCGACCAGCGAGTTGGTGGTCATGGCCCGCAACAGGGTGGTGTCCGAGGTGGCGCGGGAGAGCAGGTCGCCCGGCTCCGTGCCGTCCACCGCGGAGATCCGCAGCCGGACGAGGAGGCCGATGAGCGAGCGTCTGGCGGTCAGCACCACCGACTCCGCGGTGCGCTGGAGCACATAGGAACCCAGAGCCCCCACTCCCGCGTTGACGATCACGAGGACGCTCATCAGCACTAGGGCGGCCCCGATCGCGCCGTCGTCCGACAGGTTCTCGATCAGGTTCCTGGCCACCAGCGGCAGGGCGAGCCCCGTGGCGCTGGTGACCAGCGAGAGCAGGGCACCGCCCAGCAGCGCGCCACGATGGGGCCGCACATAACCGAGCAGCACCCGCCAGGCCGGCGGGTCGGTACGACGATCGGAAGGTGGCTCGACCGGCGGTTCGGTCGGCGAGCCGGCGGACGGGGCGGGCGCGGAGTCCGTGCTGGTGGTGGCCACCTGGGAAGCCTTTCAGATCGGGGGCGCTCACCACCCCTCCTTTTTGTGAAGACGCGGCTTGCGCGCCGTGGGTTGTTTGCGCCGGCGCACGCCCTGCACGGTCGCCACACAACAGCCGCCGCCTTGCATGCCGAGATGGCGACTGTTTGAATTTGGCCCCTGCTGCCCTGGCGTTGCGAACCGGCACCCCCGTGGCGCGCGTTGAGCAGGTGGGTCGGCTGTGCCGAGCTCCCCGGCCGGGGTTGGGTTGGTGTGCTCGGTCGACTCCCGGGTGGTTGCCTGGGCGCTGTGTGCATCCACGTCGCATTTTCTCGGGAGTTGAACCATGCAGATACCGGCGGCGGCGGTGGCGTGCCTCGTGGTGGCCTCGGTGGCGGCGGTGTTCCTCGCCGTCCTCTGGCCACCCCGGCGTCGGATGGTCGCGGGCCTCCGGCGCAGGGCAGACACCGCGGACGCGGAGCTTGCCGTGCTGCGGGGCCGATTGTCCGAGGCCGAGCGGCGCGAGCAGATGATGTGGGCCGAGATCGGCCATCTGGCCAAGACCCGGATGCCCGCCCTGGCCCGCAACTCCCGACATCCCCACATCCGGGTGCCGGGGCCGCTCCAGCCCGAACTGGCGGGCGGCGCGGCGGGGGCCACCCTGGACACCGTCCTCGACCAGGCGACCAGGGCGATTCTCGACGAACGCGCGCGGATCGACGGCGCGGCACAGTCCGCGATGCGCGGTGCTACCACCAAACTGCAGACGATGTGCTACCAGATGCAGACCGCGGTGGACGAACTGCTGCACAAGTACGACGATCCCGACCTCGCCGAGAAGCTGGCCGCCCTCGACTACCTCAACGAGCAGATCCTGCGCCGCCTCCAGGCCACCCGCGTGGTCTGTGGCGCCGGCGCCGGTCTGGTGCGGACCAAGACGCTGCTGCCCGACCTGGTGCTCGGCGCCAGCTCCCGCATCCCGAGCTACGACCGGGTGCGGATCGACAACCACCTGCCGCGCGCCGTCGCCGTCGCCGACCGGGCCGCCGAGTCCGTGGCCGTCGTGGTGGCCGAGCTGCTGGCCAACGCCGTGCACCACTCGCACGGTTCGCTGCCGGTCGAGGTCGGCCTGCACCAGGCGCACAACGGCGCCGTCGTCGTGGTGAACGACGCCGGCATCGGGATGAACGCCGACGAGTTCGGCAAGGCGCGGCGGCTGCTCACCGGCGAGGCCAAGGTCTTCCTCTCCGAGCTCGGCGACCCGCCGGCCACCGGCTTCGCCGCCATCGGCCAGCTCTGCAAGCAGTTCGGCTTCAAGGTCTCCGTCGAGCCCTCGCACTACGCGGGCATCAAGGCGGTGCTCTTCATCCCGGGCGACCTGCTGCACGCGGTCTCCGGCGAGGCGCCGCGCTCGCTGATCGCGCCGAGCCCCGCGCCGAGCGGAGCGGCGCCCCACCTGCCGACGGCCCCCGTGCCCTACGTGCCGGCGCCGCCGACCATGCGGACGGCCTCCTCCCAGTCGCCGGCCTCGATGGCACCGCTCGGCTTCGCGCCCGCCTCGTTCGGCTCCCCGGTGGCGCCACCGGCGCCATCGGCGCCGATGGCCCCCATGCCGCCCGCCGAGGCGCCGCCGACGGCCTGGCCGGTGAGCCGGCCGCCGGCACCCGAGGCCGCGGAGGAACCGCCCGCGGCCGACGAGTCGGCGGACGCCGACGCCGCGCTGCCCGGGCTGCCACAGCGCCGGCACCGCCGCCCCGACCGGTCGGCCAGGCACGCGGCGCAGAGCCCGGCGCCACCGGACATGTACCACCGCGACCCCGAGGACGCCGCGTCCCGGATGGGCGCGCTGCAGCGTGGCACGGCGCGCGGGCGCGCGGAGATCGGCGAGGAGCCCGCCGTCACCCCCGCAGATGATGCGGACCAGTCAGAGAGGGATAGCCGATGAATGCCCGAGTGCCCGTCAGCAGGCCGAAGGTCGACCTGTCGTTCGTCCTGACCCCCATCCTGGAGATCCCCAACGTCCAGCACGCCATGGTGGTCACGGCGGACGGCTTCTTCGAGGCCCACTCGGGGATGGACGCGGAGACGGCCGAGAAGCTGTCCGCCGTGCTCGCCTCCCTGCTGGCGTCCAGCCGTGGCACCAGCCACACCTACTTCGGCGGCCGCTCCCTGCTGCGCCTCGTGATGGTCGAGACCTACGAGGGGTACGTGTTCGTGATCCCGGCCGCCGAGAACACCTACCTCGCCGTGTTCACCGGCCCCAACGTGGCCATGGACAACGTGAGTTACGAGATGCAGAAGCAGGTCCAGACGCTGGGCAAGGCCATGGGCAGCCCGCCGCGCGCCGACCTCGGCGCGCCCCGGGGCGGCGGAGACGGCTTCCCGGCATGAACCGGCGGCTGATTCCGCCGTACGTGTGGACCGGCGGCCGTACCCGTCCCAGCCGGAACGTGCTCGACCGGCTGACCGTGCTGCGCGCGGCGACCGACCAGGTGCCCGCCAGCCTGTCCCCGGCCGGCCGGCGGGTGCTGGAGATACTGCTCGACGGGGCCCTGCCGTTGGCGGAGGTCGCCGCCCATCTGACCCTGCCCGTCAGTTTCGTCAAGGTCGTGGTCAGCGACCTCTTCGACGAGGGCTGGCTGATCGTCAGGGCGCCCACCCCCGCGCAGGACGACCACATGCCAGACCAGCAGCTTCTCGAAAGGGTGATCCGTGGACTCCGCGCGCTCCAGTAGTGGCATCTACCTGCGCAACCCTGACCAGCGCCTGGTGAAGGTCATCGTCAGCGGCCCGTTCGGCGTCGGCAAGACCACGATCATCAACACCCTCTCCGACATCCCGCCGTTGCGCACCGAGGAGGTCATGACGGCCACCGGCGCGGTGGTCGACCACCTGGAGGGGGTCCGCGACAAGACCACCACGACCGTCGGACTCGACTACGGCCGCATGTCGTTGAGCGACGACCTGGCCCTCTGCCTCTTCGGCACCCCGGGCCAGAAGCGGTTCCACGCCCTGTGGGAGGACCTGACCCAGGGCGCCCTCGGGGCGTTGATACTGGCCGACACCCGGCGCATCGCCGACTCCTACGAGGTCATGGGGCTGATCGAGGAGCAGGAGATCCGCTACGCGGTGGCGCTGAACGTCTTCCCCGACTCGCCCCAGTACCCCGAGGAGGAGCTGCGGGGGGCCCTCGACCTGGCCCCGGAGACCCCCCTCATCACCTGCGACGCGCGCGACCGGAGTTCGTCCCTGGCCGCGCTGCTGGGGCTCGCCGAGCATCTGCTGAACCTTCCCGTTCTGGAGCAGTCGTGACCCACCCAACACCGGGGCCCGCACCGCAGGCAGCCGACGCCCGAGGCCCGGTCCCCCTCTACGGGCCGGACTTCGCCGAGAACCCGCGCGCGGTCTACACCCGGCTGCGCGAGTTCGGCGCGTGCGCCCCGGTGGAGCTGGCGCCCGGGGTGGTCGCCACCCTGGTCACCAGCTATCGCGCCGCCCTCGAGGTGCTGCACGACACCGAGACGTACTCGAAGGACCCGCGGGTGTGGCAGCACACCGTCCCGCAGGACAGCCAGATCCTGCCGATGATGGCCTGGCGGCCCAACCTGCTCTACAACGACGGCGACATGCACACCCGTTACCGGCAGGCGGTCACCGACAGCCTCGACCTGATCGAGCCGCACGACCTGCGCGAGATGGTGCACAGGTCGGCCGACCGGCTGATCCAGAACTTCGCGCAGCGCGGCGAGGCGGAGCTGATCGGCGAGTACGCCCGGGTGCTGCCGCTGCTGATCTTCAACGAGCTGTTCGGCCTGCCCGACTCCTACAGCGCCCGGCTGGTCTCCGCGATGACCAGCCTGCTGGACTCCAGCGCGCCGGACGCGGCCATCACGGCCATAAACGATCTCAACGCCTACATGGGCAACCTGACGACGCTCAAGCGGGAGCAGCCGCGCGAGGACCTCACCTCCTGGCTGCTCCAGCACCCGGCCGAGCTGACCGAGGAGGAACTCGTCTGGCAGCTGCTGATGGTGACCACGGCCGGCCACGAGCCGACCGCCAACCTCATCGGCAACGCGCTGGCCAGGATGCTCTCCGACTCGCGCTACTACCGCACGCTCTCCGCCGGTTCGCTCTCCTCCTCCGACGCCATCGTCGACGTGCTGTGGAACGATCCGCCGATGGCCAACTACTCGACCCACTTCCCGCGTCGTGACGTCGACCTGCACGGCACCTGGATCCCGGCCGGCACCCCGGTGCTGGTCTCCTACGCCGCCGCGAACGCCGGCGCCGCCGCCGAACTGCCGCCCGGCTCCCGGGCGGACGCCGGCGCCCACCTGGCGTTCGCCGCCGGGCCGCACGGCTGCCCGGCCAAGCAGCCGGCCGTGATGATCGCGACCACCGCCATCGACCGACTGACCAGTTGGCTGGTGGACATCACGCTCTCCGTTCCGTACGAGGAGCTGGCGTGGCGTCCCGGCCCCTTCCACCGGGGTCTGGTCTCCCTGCCCGCCCGCTTCACGCCGATCGCCCCGGATCAGAAGGGGACCAGCCCGTGGACGTCGAACCTCGAGTCGTCGATCCCAGCGGAAGCGACCTCCGAGCCGATTCCGCAGCCCTCCGCGACGCCGGCCCCGCAGGCCCGATAACCCTGCCAGGGGACGCCGAGGCCTGGCTGATAACCCGGCACCCCCTGGTCAAGCGGCTGTTCGGTGCCCCCGGGTCTCGGGGGGCGGTGACGGCCTAGGGCCTGTCTTCCGGATCTTCGTGGGGCCGCGACGCCAGCTACGGCACCTCGCCGCGTTACCCCACGCCGCGGAGCGGCATGTCAGGCGCCGCGCGCGAATACGGCCACGTATGAGCTGCGCCGCGGTCGATGTGCGGCTCCGCCGCGTGGGGCGCCTTGCGCGAAGCGAATGGGGGCACTCCCCCAAGCACTCCGTGCAGGGGGCACCCCCACCCAGGCCGCCAGGCCTGGGGGAGCCAAGGCCTGATCCACGAAGATCCAAAAGACAGGCCCTAGCCGGTTCAGCCGGCGGCGAGGACCTGGCGTTGCCGGCCGAGCCCCTCGATCTCGATCTCCATCACGTCGCCCGGCGCGAGATAGGGGTAGCGGCCGGAGAGCGCGACGCCCTGCGGGGTGCCGGTGTTGACGATGTCGCCGGGTTCGAGCACCAGGTACTGGCTGAGGTGGTGCACCAGCGTGGCCACCGAGAAGATCATGTCGGCGGTGGACGAGTCCTGCCGGACCTCGCCGTTGACGAACGAGCGCAGCCGCAGCGCCTGCGGGTCGGGCACCTCGTCGGCCGGCACCAGGTACGGCCCGAGCGGGTTGAACGTCTCGCAGCACTTGCCCTTGGACCACTGGCCGCCCGAGTGCTCCGTCTGGAAGGCGCGCTCCGAGACGTCGTTGGAGACGGCGTAGCCGGCGACGTGGGCCAGCGCCTCGGCCGGCGAGTCGAGGTAGCGGGCCCGGCGGCCGATCACCACGGCCAACTCCACCTCCCAGTCGGTCTTCTCCGAGCCGCGGGGGATCAGCACCGCGTCGAAGGCGCCGACCACGGTGTTCGGGGTCTTGAAGAAGAGGACCGGCTGCTCGGGCGGCGCGCTGCCCGACTCGGCCGCGTGCGCCGCGTAGTTCATGCCGACGCAGAGCACCGCGCCGGGGCGGGCCACCGGAGGCCCGAGCCGCAGGCCCTCGGAGTCGATGGCCGGCAACTCGCCGGCGGCCAGCGCGCGACGGGTGGCGGCGATCCCGTCGGCGGCCAGGAACCGGCCGTCGATGTCGGGGGTGAGTGGGGTGAGGTCGTGGGCCTGGTCGGTGTCGTCGAGGACGGCGGGACGTTCGGCGCCGGGCTCGCCGAGGCGGACGAATCGCATGTCGCGGTGGCTCCAGAGGTCGCGGACAACTGCCGCACCATGCGTACCACCCGATCGGCGCCGGCGTCACGGGTGCGTACGCCGGAGACCCGCCCCGCCCAGCCCCCCGTGGCGCTGGGCGGGACACGCTCCGTGCCCCCTGGGTCAGGAGCGGGCCGGGGCGGGCTCCCTGGTCGGTTCGGGGGGCGGGGTCGAGGTCTCGTGGAGGCCGAAGCGGTCGTGGAAGGGGCGGAGCCAGGCGGGGAGCCACCAGAGGGCCGCGCCGCCCAGGCGCATGGTGGCGGGGAGCAGCGCGCCGCGGATCAGGGTGGCGTCCATCAGCACCGCCAGCGGAAGGCCGATGCCGAGGGCCTTGAGGAAGACGATGTCCGAGACCAGGAAGGCCAGGAAGACGATGGAGAGCGTGGCCGCGGCGGCC
Source organism: Streptomyces mayteni (assembly GCF_054783955.1). Lineage (NCBI taxonomy): Bacteria > Bacillati > Actinomycetota > Actinomycetes > Kitasatosporales > Streptomycetaceae > Streptomyces > Streptomyces mayteni. Next base: position 20,931 of record NZ_BAAGPR010000040.1, read on the forward strand.
GTGACGATGCGGCCGATGCGTTCCAGGCCGAACGCCACGGCCCTGGTCGGGTCGCCCGAGTGCTCGTACTCCTCCCGGATCCGGGAGAGCAGGAAGACCTGGTAGTCCATGCCGAGGCCGAAGGCGATGGCGAACAGCAGGATCGGCACGGTGCCGACCACGTTGCCGGTGGCGGTGAAGTCCAGCAGACCGGCCAGGTGGCCGTCCTGGAAGCCCCAGACCAGGGCGCCGAAGGTCGCGGTGAGGCCGATCGAGCTGAGCACCATGGCGAGCAGCGGGAGCAGCACGCTGCCGGTGAGCAGGAACAGCAGCACGTACATGGCGACGAGCAGGGTCAGTCCCGCGGTGGCCAGCCGGTCGGTGATGGCGTCGATGCCGTCCATGGCGACGGCGGTCGGGCCGCCCACCAGGGCCTCGGTCGGGGCGTCGAGGGCGCGGACGTCGTGGACCAGGTCCTGGGTCTCGGCGCTGGGCAGTGGCTCGGGGACGACCGCGAGGTGGATGCCGCCGCCGGCCGCGAAGGACTGGTGCAGGGCGTCGGGCGGGGCGATCTGGCTGCCCTGGACGTAGCTGCCGGTGCTGGTGTCCACCCGGGCGACGCCGGGGAGTTCGGTGAGCGCGGCGGCGTACACGGCGACGGCGTCGAGGTCCTCGGGAGCCCGCGGGAGGACCACGTTGATGGCCTGGCTCTCGCCGGAGTCGTAGTCGGCGCGGAGGGTTTCCGCGACCTGCCTGGCCGAGCTGGACGGGGGCAGCACCCGCTCGTCCGCGGCGCCCATCTCGATGCTCAGGAACGGCACGCCGAGCAGCAGCAGTCCGCCGGCCACCAGGGTGGCGATGGGGACGGGGCGGCGCATCACGAAGGAGGAGAGCCGGTGCCAGAAGCCGTTCGCCAGGTCGGCGTCGCTCGTCGGAGCCGGGGTGCGGCGCGGCAGCGGGAGGCGGCCCTTCTCGACGCGCGGGCCGAGGACGGCGAGCAGCGCGGGGAGCACGGTGAGGGTGACCAGGGCGGTGAGCAGCGCGACCGCGACGCCGGAGTAGGCGATGGAGCGGAGCGCGAGCAGCGGGAACCAGGCCAGGCAGGCCAGTGTGACGGCGACGGTGACGGCCGAGAAGAGCACGGTGCGGCCGGCGGACAGCATCATGACGCGGATCGCGGCACCGTTGTCCCGGCCGGCGGCCAGCTCCTCGCGGTAGCGGCTGACCATCAGCAGGCTGTAGTCGACGGCGAGGCCGAGGCCGAGCAGGGTCACCACGTTGAGGGCGAGGATGGAGATGCTGGTGAAGGAGGACAGCGCCCAGATCAGGCCGACCGAGAGCAGGATGGTGACGGCGCCGATGACCAGCGGCAGGGCGGCGGCCACCAGGCTGCCGAAGATCAGCACCAGCACCAGCAGCATCACCGGGAAGGCGATCGTCTCGCCGCGCACCGCGTCCTGGACACTGAGCTCGCCGAGCTCCTTGTTGACCATGGCGGCGCCGCCGATCTCGACGGTGAGTCCTTCGCTGGCGCCCTCGTAGTCCGGCTGGAGGTCGGTGAGCCGTTGGGTGGCCTCGTTCTCGTCGCCGTCGATGGAGGCCATGATCAGCGCCGACTCGCCGTCGTTGCCGCGGAGTTGGGGGGCGCCGGTCGCCCAGTAGGAGGTGACGTCCGAGATCCCGGGCTCGGCGGCCAACCGCTCGGTGAGGGCGGCGCCCGCGGCGGCCGCGGCCGGGTCGTCGACGCCGTCAGGGGCGCGCACCAGCAGCGCCAGGTCGAGGTCTTCGCGGCCGAAGCGCTCGGTCAACTCCGTGGCGGCGCGGCCCGACTCCGAGCCTGGGTCGTCGAAGCCGCCGGCCTTCAGCCGGTCGAACCCCAGGGAGCCGAAGGCGCCGGCCACCAGCGCGAGCAGCACCGCGACCAGCAGCACCGCCCTTCGTCGGGACAGGAGGAGATCCGACAGTCTGGCGAGCATGGTCTTCCCTTCGGTCATGGGCGTCGGAAGGGAGACGGAGCGGGGGCCCCGGGATGTGACATCGACCCTCTCGGCGGGAACATGACACGCACACCGGAGGGGGCTGTACGCGGGTCCCTGGGACGGTCCGCGTGTCCGGCGGGACTTCCACCTGCCACGGAGCAGCCCAATGAGCCGATTCGCCCGGCGCGCCAGCCTGCTGTGCTGCGCGCTGCTCCGGCGCGACCTCCGGAACGCCGGGTACACCAGTGTCGACTTCGTCGGCACCCAGGCCCTCAGGGCTGCGGCTTCGCCTACGACGACAACCACGAGGGCCACGGCGGCATCCTCGCCACCACCATGGCCGACCAGAACCAGCTGCCGCCCTGGCTCGCCGGCCACCATCCTGGCCGCGTTCGGCCGGCTGGTCGGCCAGCTGCGCGCCAACAATCCGGAGGTCACGGTGTTGGTGGCGCGGATCCTGCCGATGAACGCCGCCAACCACGCCGAGTGCGGGCAGCGCGTCGTCGACCTCGACGCGGCGATCCCGGGCTGGGCGGCGGGCATGTCCACCGCCCAGTCACCGGTCGTCGCCGTGGACCAGTGGACCGGGTTCAACCCGGCCACCGACACCTGCGACGGCGTGCACCCGAACGACGCGGGCAACGTGAAGCTCGCCGCCCGCTGGTATCCGGCGCTCGTGCGCTCTCTGGGCTAGTAGCGCGCCGAGGAGCCGGTGGGCACCGGCCGCACGGCGGGCGCCGGCGGTGGCGCCGGCGCCGGCAGCGGGCGCTGGCCCACCGGCACCACCACATGGGTGGGCGGCGGGGCGGTGCGGTCGATCTCGGCGGTGAACTCCTTGCCGTCGTCCCGGCAGACGAAGTGCATCACGTGCCGGCCGGCCGCCGCCGCCCTGATCAGCCCGCCGGTGGTGGCCCACACCCCCGAGACGTAGAAGTTCCGCAGCCCCGGCAGCCCGGGCCCGTGCTTCTTGATCTGCTCCTCCATGGTCTCGCCGCTCTCCACGAACGGCTGCCAACCCAGCACCGTGCCGTCGTAGTTGCCCGTGTAGCGCACCTGGGTGAGCGGCGTCGACACGTCGCGCACCGCGATCTCGTCCTTGATCCCGGGATAGCGCTCCTCCAGCCAGGCGATCAGCGCGGTGCGCGCCCGGCGCTTGGCCGCCAGGTACTCCTTGGACCGCCGCACCGGCAGCGTGTGCATCTCGACGCCGCGGCGGGTGCGGCTGTTCTGCTCGGGGCCGTCGTGCAGCTCGCGCCAGGGCGCGATGTCGCAGAAGTAGGTGGCGTAGACCACGGAGGTCTCGTCCGGGGAGAGCTCCGGGTAGTGCATGCTGCGGAACTGCACGTTGATGCTGGGGTGCCTGATCCCCGGCAGCCTCGCCGCGTCCGCCTCGGAGAGCAGGTGGGTGGTGCACGGGTCGCCGTCCGGGAACTTCCGGCGCAGGCCGAGGAAGAGCGTGAAGTACCCGGGGAAGACCATCCCTTCCTCCTTGATGGTCTCCGTGTACAGGTGGCGGTAGGTGTCGTCCGTGTAGCGGCCGCCGAGGAACCGCATCATCGTGGTGTAGCCGTCGCAGGCCGAGACCACGATGTCGGCGCGGAACTCCCGGCCGTCCGTGAGCCGCACGCCCACCGCCCGGTCGTCCTCGACGAGCACCTCATCGACCTTCGCGTTGTAGGTGATCTCGCCGCCGAGCCGCAGATAGCGCTGCTCGATCGACCTGGCGAGCCCCAGCGAGCCGCCCTCCGGCACGCCGGCCGACAGGTTGGCGTGCGAGGCGAGCTGGAAGTAGAAGGGCAGCACCGGGAAGTTGGGGTGCTTCTCGTAGAGGATGAAGTTGAACGCCTCGCGCAGCAGCGGGTCCTTGAACTTCGCCGAGTACTCCGTCATCAGCACCGTGATGGACTTGCGGATCGTGTTGAAGTAGGGGATGAACGAGGCCAGCATCCGCCAGCGCTCCCGCCGCCCCATCAGCCCCACCGGCTTGAGGAACGGGTAGACGTTCAGCGCCTTCCGGAACTTGCGCAGGCCCTGGCAGAAGCTCCTGATCCGGCGGGCGTCGGCCGGCGAGAGGGAGATCAGGTGCGCTTCGAGGCGGTCGGGGTCGGAGTAGAAGTAGACCGCCCTGCCGTCCTGGCCGCGGACGATGTTGAAGACGTCGAAGTGCCGCATCTCCTTGCCCTGTAGGGCGCCGAGCTCCAGCCAGATCTGGTGCATCTCGTTGCCCGGGCCGTTCCCGAGGAGCCAGCTGATGCAGCAGTCCAGCGTGTAGTCGCCGCGGTCCCAGGCGGTGCAGCAGCCGCCCGGGATGTCGTGCATCTCGAAGATCCGGGTGTCGTAGCCGTTCATCTGGCCGTAGGCGCCGGTGGAGAGCCCTCCGAGCCCCGCGCCGATGATGATCATGGTCTTCCGCTGTGGGGTGGGCTGTGACGTGGACTGTGGCACGGTGTGTCCTCTCGCTGTTCGCCAAGCGGTCTTGCCGAAGTCCGGTGCGTTACCGCGCCCCGTAAGGGGCGCGGGGAACTGCGCGACCAGCCACAGCCGGCCCGTGGTTGCCTGCCCGCACTTCGAGCGGAGCGCTCAGGCGGACCGCGTGTCGAGTCTGACGGGCTTGTCGAGTTGGGGGAGGTGGCCGAGCAGGCCCGGGTGCCAGGGCTCGCGCTCCTCGCTCTCCCAGGCGCGGAACGGGACGCCGAGCTCGGCGCAGAGGAACTGCACGGCGAACCGGCCGGAGGCGGCGGCCGAGACCAGGCCGCCGGAGTGCACCCACTGGCCGGCCATCGAGAAGCCGGCGAGCCCGGGCAGCCGCATCCGGTCCTTGTTGACGACCTTGGCCAGCACGTCGTCGGCGTCGGAGAACGACTTCCAGCCGAGGATCGAGCCGTCGATGGTGCCGGTGTACCGGTTGTGGGTGGCGGGCGTGGCCACGTCGAGCACCTCGACGCGCTCGGCCAGCCCCGGGTGCTCGCGGTCCAGGAAGTCCCGGATGAACTCGGCGACCTGGGCCTTGCGGGCCCGGTACTCGCGGCGGCTGTTCTGGCGCAGCGACTTCCAGTAGGCGTAGTCGCTGAAGTAGGTGCAGTGGATCACCGAGTGGCCGGGCGGCGCGAAGCCGTCCGAGTAGCGCGACCGCAGCTGCACCACCAGGCTCCGCTGCAGAACGCCTGGCAGCCGCTCGACGTCCGCCGGGCCGAGCAGGTAGGTGGTGCTGTGCGGCGCGTCCGGCGCGACGTCGCCGCGGAAGCCGACGAACGCGGAGACCACGCCGTGGTAGATGGCCTGCGGCCGGTGCATCAGGTCGGTGTACAGCCGGGTGATCCGCGGCCCGGTGAACCGGCCGCCGAGCAGGTCGTAGATCATGGTCCGGCCGTCGCAGGCACCGATGACGTGGTCGGCGTAGTGGCGGGTGCCGTCCCTCAGCTCGACGCCGACGGCGCGGCCCTCCTCCACCAGGATCCGCTCCACCCGGGCCCGGTAGCTGATGTCGCCGCCGAGCTCCAGGTAGCGCCGCTCGATGGACCGCGAGAGGCCGAGCGAACCGCCCTGCGGGAAGCCGGCGTTGTCGTGGTACGCGGCGGCCAGGTTGAAGAGGTAGGGCAGCAGCGGGAACGTCTCGTGGTCCTGGAAGAAGATGAACGGGAACGCCCGCCGCAGCAGCGGGTCCTGGAACCGCTCGGTGAACGACTCCATCTGGGTGGTGGCCGTGCGGTAGAACAGGCCCATCGCCGGCAGCAGCGTGCGCAGGGTGCGCAGCTTCTCGCGCGGCGTCAGCAGCGCCTTCGGCTTGAGGAACGAGAACACGTCCTCCAGCTCGGTGAACCGCCGCAGGTAGCGGCAGAAGGCGTGGATCGGCTCGGCGTCCGCCGGGGAGAGCTCCAACAGGTGGCGCTCGAGACGGTCCGGGTCGCGGTAGAACGTGACGGCCCGGCCGTCCTCGCCGACGACGCGGTTGAACATGTCGAAGTTCTGCACGGACTTGCCGTCCAGCGCGCCGAGCTCCCGCCACACCTGGTGCGCCTCGTTGCCCGCGGCGGTGCCGAGCAGCCACTCGATGCAGTAGTCGAAGACGTAGCCCTTGCGGGCCCAGGCGGTGCAGCCACCGCCCGGCAGCACGTGCCGCTCGAAGATCCGGGTGTCCATGCCGCTCATCTGGGCGTAGCAGCCCGCGGCCAGGCCGGCGATGCCGCCGCCGACGATGATCACCCGGGGCCGCGCGGCGCCCGGCTCGCCGGGCTCGGGTGGTCTTTCACGTGGCATGGGGGCCTCCACTCTCGCTGTCGCTGTCCTCCGCCTCGGCGGCGGAGCGGGAGTTGAGCTGGCGCAGCGCCTGGGTGTCGAGCTGCGGGAGGTGGCCGAGCCTGGCCCGGTGCCACCGGCCGCCGCCCCCCTCGCTCGGGGAGGGGCGGAACGGCAGCCCGAACTCGTCGCAGAGGAACTGGGCCGTGAACCGGCCGGTGGTGGCGGCGCGGATCAGGCCGCCCATGCCGACCCACTGGCCGGTCATGGAGAAGCCGGCGAGGCCCGGCAGCCGCATCCGGTCCCGGTTGATCAGCTTGGTGACCTCGTCGTCGGCCGGCGAGAACGGCTTCCAGGCGAAGATGGTGCCGTTGTGGTTGCCCGTGTAGCGGTGGGCGGTGACCGGGGTGGCGATGTCCGTCACCTCGATCCGCTCGGCGATGCCGGGGTAGAGCCGGGCGAGGAAGCCGCGCTGGAAGTCGGCCACCCGGCGCTTGGTGGCCCAGTACTCCCGGCGGTCGTGGGTGCGGAGCTTCTTCCACGCCTCGTAGTCGCTGAAGTAGGTGCAGCGGATCACCGACTTGCCGGGCGGCGCGAAGCCGTCCCAGTAGTGGTTGAACAGCTGCACCACCATGGTGCTGTGCAGGCCGCCGAAGAGCCTGGCACCCTCCTCGGGGGGCAGCAGGTAGGTGGTGCTGTGCGGGTCGTCGGTGTCGACCGGCCCGTCGACGCCGAAGTAGGTGGAGACGGCGGCCGGGAACAGGTTGTCCGGGTCGTGCAGCATCTTCCGGTAGAGCCGGTCGATCCGGGGGCTGGTGTACCGGCCGCCGAGCAGCCCGTTGATCGTGGTGTTGCCGTCGCAGGCGGAGACCACGTGGTCGGCGAGGATCCGGGTGCCGTCCTTCAACTGGACGCCGACGGCCCGGTCCCGCTCCACCAGGATCCGCTCCACCCGGGCCCGGCAGGCGAGTTGGCCGCCGAGCGCCGTGTACCGCTCCTCGACGGAGCGCACCAGGCCGAGCGAACCCCCTTCCGGGAAACCGGCGTTGCCGTTGTGCGCCCTGGCCATGCCGTACAGGTAGGGCAACACGGGGAAGCCCACCGGGTCCTGGAGGATGATGTTGGGCAACGCGCGGCGCAGCAGCGGGTCCGTGAACCGCTCGGCGAAGTCCGCCATCTGGGTGGTGGCGGTGCGGTAGAAGAGCCTGAGCAGCGGCAGGGTGGCCAGCGCCGTGCGCAGCTTCTCGCGCCGGGACTTCAGCGGCGGCGGCGTGAGGATCGGGTAGGGGTGGGCGCCCGCGAAGCCCCGCAGATAGCGGCAGAGCTGCCGGATCGGCGCCGCGTCGGCCGGGGAGAGCTCCAGCAGGTGGCGCTCCAACCGGTCCGGGTCGTTGTAGAAGGTGACGGCGCGGCCCGACTCGTCCATCACCCGGTTGAACATGTCGAAGTGGGCGATCTCCTTGCCGTCGAGCGCGCCCAGCTCCCGCCACACCTGGGCCGCCTCGCCCGACTCGCCGGTGCCGCTCAGCCAGTCGACGCAGTAGTCGAAGAGATAGCCCTTGCGGGCCCAGGCGGTGCAGTAGCCGCCCGGCAGCACGTGCTTCTCCAGGATCAGGGTGTCCATGCCGCTCATCTGGGCGTAGCAGCCGGTGGCGAGACCGGCGATGCCGCCGCCGACGATGACGACCCGGGGGCGGCCGCCCGGCGACGCCGGGCGGCCCCAGTCGGTGACGCGGTCAGGCAGCACGCGATTCACCGCCCGTCAGCACGGAGCGGGTGAGCAGCGCGTTGTGGACCAGGGGCCCCTCGTCGAGCATGTCGGCGTGGACCCCGGCGCCGCGCAGCACCGCGGAGTGGGTGGTGGAGGTGGCGTGCCAGCTGCCGTGCTTGCCGGCCGCGTAGAACGCCGCCTTCTCCTCGTCCGAGATGACCGTGACGGCGGCCGCGACCGTGCCGGTGTTGGGGGTGCGGCTGCAGAAGTCCAGGTAGTCTCTGGCCTGTTCCAACGTCTCGTCGGCGACGAGGTCCGAGCCGAGGTGCTTGCGCAGGTGCTCGCGCAGCTCGTGCTCGAACGCCCGGAAGTGCTCGGGGCCCATCTCGAAGGCCTCCGGGATCCGGTACGAGTCCATGATGATCACGTCCGACACCTCGCGGCCCCTGGACTCCAGCTCCTTGGCCACCTCGAACGCCAGGTTGCCGCCGAGCGAGTAGCCGAAGAGCACGCAGGGGCCGCTCGGCTGGAGCGACTCCACCAGGTCGGCGTAGCGCGCCACCTTGTCGTCTCCCGTCAGGTAGTTGAAGGAGAGGAACCGGTACTCGGGCAGCCGGGCGGCCAGTTGGCGGTACACCAGGCCGTGGCCGCCGGCGGGCGGGAAGCAGAACAGTGGGCTGCGCCGCTCCCCGTTGGAGGTGCCCTCGTTGAACGTGAGATGCGGCTGGGCGCCGGCGATCCGGCCCGTGGTGATGTCCTCCACGGTGCGGGCCATCCCGTGCAGGGTGGTGACCCGGAACAGCTGGCTCACCTGGATCGAGATGTTGAACTCCTGCTGGAGGTGGTGGATCAGCTCGATCAGCCGGATCGAGCTGCCGCCGACCTCGAAGAAGTCGTGGTGCAGGCCCACCGACTCGATGCCGAGGAGCGCCTTCCAGTGCTCCGCCATCCGCACCTCGAACAGGGTGGTCGGCGGCTCGGCCGCCTCCTCGTCGAGGTCGGTGGGCGGCGCCGGCAGCGCCGCCACGTCCACCTTGCCGTTGGGGGTGAGCGGCAGCGCCTCCAACTCCACGAAGGCGGACGGGATCAGGTACGTCGGCAGGTAGCCGGCCAGGTGGCGCCTGAGCTCCCTGGCGTCGAGCGGGGTGCCGTCGGCCGGCACGCAGTAGGCGCACAGCGTCGCCTCGCCGCGGGCGTCCCTGCGGACGGTGACCACGGCCGAGGCGAGCCCCGGCCAGGCGGTCAGCTGGGACTCCACCTCGCCCAGCTCGATACGGTGGCCGCGGACCTTGATCTGCGAGTCGGACCTGCCGAGCAGGTGCACCCCGCCGGCGGCGTCCCAGTGGGCCAGGTCGCCGGTGCGGTAGAGCCGCACCTGCGCCGCGCCAGGCTCCCGGCTGAGCGTGCGGGTGACGAACCGCCGCGCGGTCTGCTCGGGGTCGCCCGCGTAGCCGAGGGCCACGCCGGAGCCGCCGATCCACAGCTCGCCCGGCACGCCGGCCGGCACCGGCTCGCCCTGCGTGTCCAGGACGTAGAGCGCGCTGCCGGGGAGCGGCCGGCCGACGGGCACCATCCGGCTCGGTTCGAGACCCGTGGTCGGGCCCTCGAAGTAGGCGCTGTCGATGGTGGCCTCGGTGAGCCCGTACGAGTTGACCACCCGGGTGTCGGGGCCGCAGCGGGCCCGCAGCCGCTCGTACTCGGCGACCTTCCAGGCGTCCGAGCCGACGACCACCAGACGCATGAAGTCCAGCCGGGCGTCCACCGCCTCGCAGTGGTCGAGCAGCCCGCGCACCACCGCCGGCACGAACTCGCCGGCGTCCACGCCCTCCTCGCGCATGGTGGCGTAGAGCCGGGCCGTGTTGAACAGCAGCTCGCGGCCGATCAGCACCAGGGTGCCGCCCGAGCAGAGGGCGCGCACCAGGTCGCCGGTGAAGACGTCGAACGAGGGCGCCGCCATCTGGAGGTGGACGCCGACCTCGCTCTCCAGCCGGTACTCGGCGCGCCAGCCGGCGTAGGCCGCGGCGAGCGAACGGTGGCTGACCCGCACCGCCTTGGGACGGCCCGTGGAGCCCGAGGTGTAGATCACGTAGGCGGGGGAGTCGAGGCCGGCGGCGGCGGCCGCGGCCGGCGGCGCCTCGGCGCCCTCGGCCGGCAGCTCGGCCGACGAGACGGCGGGCGCCTTGGCGCCGGCCAGCCGCTTCGCGCCGCGCTCCTCGGCGATCACCAGCGCGGCGCCCGCCGTGTCCGCCATGTAGGTGAGCCGGCCCGCCGGGTGCTCCGGGTCGAGCGGCAGGTAGGCGCCGCCCGCCTTGAGGACCGCCAGCAGCGCCGTCACCAGCGAAGGCGACTTCTCCAGGCAGACCGCCACCACCGAGCCCTCGCCCACGCCCCTGGCCCGCAGCCCGCGGGCCAGCAGCTCGGCGCCGGCCTCCAGCTCGGCGTAGCTCAGCCGCTCGGCCGGGCCGGACTCGGCGGGCGCCGACAGCGCCACCACGTCCGGGTGTTCGCCGGCGACCTCCGCGATCAGCTCGTGCACCGGCAGCGCCACCGGCTCGACCCGGGTCGCGCCGCTCCAGTCGTCGAGGATGTGCCGCCGCTCCTCGACGCCGAGCATCGCCAGGCCGTCGATCGGCTGGTCGCCGGGCGAACCGGTCAGCTCGGCCAGCAGGTTGACGTAGTGCCCGGCCATCCGCCGCACCGTCTCCGGCACGAACAGGTCGGTGTTGTACTTGAACACGCAGTGGAAGCGGCCCTCGGACTCCTCCTCGTAGGCCGACAGCGTGAGATCGAACTGGCCCTCTTCCTCAGGTAGTTCGATGTAGTCGAGCCGGTAGCCGTACTTCTGGGTGGCCACCTTGTGGTGCAGCAGGATGAACATCGCCTGGAAGACCGCCGACCGGCTGGGGTCGTGCTGGAGGCCCAGCTTCTCCACCAGCAGCGTGAACGGGTACTCCTGGTTGTCGAGGCCGCCGAGCACGACGGTGCGCACCTGGTCGAGCAGTTCGGCGATCGACGGCGCCCCCGCCAGGTCCGCGTGCAGCGGCAGCGGGTTGACGAAGTAGCCGTAGACGCTGGCGAACTCCTCCTGGGTGCGGCCGGTGACCGGGCTGCCGACGATGACGTCGTCCTGCCCCGAGTACCGGTGGAGCAGCACGTAGTAGGCGGCGAGCAGCACCATGAACACCGTGACGTTGTGCTCGCGGGCCAGCGCGTGCACCCGGGAGCTCAGCTCCTCGTCGAGGACGAAGAACTCGGACGCGCCGTTGTGCGTCATCACGGCGGGACGCGGCTTGTCCGTCGGCAGGTTGAGGATCGGCACCTCCGCCGGCAGGTGCGACGTCCAGTACTCCAGCATCCGCCGCGCCTCGGGCCCGGCCAGGAACTCGTTCTGCCAGTTGAGGAAGTCGAGGTAGCGGGCCGAGACGGGCGGCAGCTCCACCCGGCGACCCTGCCGCAGCCCCTCGTAGAGCGCCAGCAGCTCCTCGATGAAGGTGAAGGTGGAGATGGCGTCCGAGACGATGTGGTGGACGGCCTTCATGATCAGCCACCGGTCGGGCCCGCGCCTGAAGAGCCGGAACCTGAACAGCGGGTCACGCTCCAGGTCGTAGGGCGCCCGGTACTCGTCGATGATCGTCTGGTAGATCTCCTCCCAGGGGGTGTCCTCGACGTCGAACAGCTTCAGGTCCACATCGACTTCGGCGGAGATCCGCTGCACCGGCTGCCCGTCCGCCAGCAGGAAGTTGGCCCGCAGGCTCGGGTGCCTGGCCACCAGCGCCCGCACCGCCTCGAACATCAACTCGGGGTCGAGTTCGACGCGGACCTCGACGGCGCCGCCGATGTTGTAGGCGAAGCCGTCCGGGTGGAGCTGCTTCAGGAACCACTGGGCCTGCTGGTTCTGCGTCAGCGGATAGCGCGACGCGTCCTCGAACCGCTCGACGGCCGCCTCGCCGCCCTCACCAGCGCCGTCCGCCACCAGGCCGAGCAGGCCGTCGTGCGCCTGCGCGATCAGCTCGCTCATCGGCGCGCTGCTCAGCAGCGCCACCACCGGCAGCGCCACCTGGAGCTCGGTCTGCACCCGGGAGCGCAGCTCCATCGCCAACAGCGAGTCGAGACCGAGCGAGCCCAGGCTGACGGCCGGGTCCACCCGCTCGGCGGGGACCCGCAGCACCGTGGCCACCAGGGCGGTGAACCGCTCGGTCAGCAGCAGCGACCGCTTCTCCTCGCCGGCCTCCCGGAACGCGTCGAGGAAACTGCTCGCCTCGCCGGCCGCCGAGCCACTGCCGGCCGCCGCCAACTCGGCCACCAGCGGCGGCGGCACGTCGTACCAGGCGAGGAACGTCGGCCAGTCGACGATGGTGGCCACCACGAGCCGCGCCCGGTCCTGGCCGATCACCCGCTCGAGCACCGCCATGCCGGCCTCCGGCGCGAGCGAGCTCATGCCCCGGCTGTTGCGGTAGTGGTCGATCAGGCCCAGGTCCTCGATCATGCCGGTGGCCCACGGGCCCCAGTCCAGGCTGAGCGCCGGCAGCCCGGCGGCCCGCCGGTGCTGCGCCAGCGCGTCCAGGAAGGCGTTCCCCGCCGCGTAGTTGGTCTGCCCGGCGGTGGTCAGCACCGAGGCCACCGAGGCGAACAGCACGAAGTGCTCCAGCGGCTCCTCCGCCAGCACCCGGTGCAGCACGGTCGCGCCGGCCACCTTCGGGTCGTAGACCCCGTCGAAGGTGGCCCGGTCCATCTCCGGCACCCGGGTGTCCCGCACCTGGCCGGCCAGGTGGAACACGCCACGGATCGGCGGCGCGTCGCTCCGCCGGTACTCGTCGAGCCAGCCGGCGAACGCCGCCTCGTCAGTGACGCTCAACCGCACCACCACCGGGTGGGCGCCGAGCTCCTCCAACTCCTTGACCAGCGCCACGTTGCGGGCGGCCGGCGAGGCCGGGTCGAGGTCGCGCCACTCGGCGCGCGGCGGCAGCGGCGTGCGGCCCACCAGGATCAGGCGGCGGGCGCCGCGTCTGACCAGCGTGCGGCAGAGCAGCCGGCCGAGCGCGCCGAACGCGCCCGTCACCAGGTAGCCGCCGTCCGCCCTGAGCCGCAGCGGCAGCGGACGGCTCAACTCCTCGGCCTGCCGCAGCCGGCTGGTGAGCCGACGGCCGCCGCGCAGCGCGATCTCGTCCTCGTCGGTGGCGGCCAACTCCCGCAGCAGCGCCCGGGCCTCGGCCTGCCGGGCCGCCGGCTCCGCGCCGCCGCCCAGCTCCAGGTCGACCAGCTTCCCCTGGCGCCCCGGCAGCTCCTGGTACCACAGCACCCGGCCGATGCCCCAGGCCGGCGCGCCGAGCGGCTCGACCGCGGCGCCCTCGACCACCGCCTGGGCGCCCCTGGTGACCACCAGCGGCCGGCCCGGGTGCCCGCCGTCGAGCAGCGCCTGGGCGAGGGTGATCAGCGAGAACCCGCCGCGCGTGGCGTGCTCGCCGAGCGCGGCCCGCTCGCTGGCCTCGAACTCCGGCAGGTCCAGGTTCCACAGGTGCACGATCGCGTCGAACGGGCCTCCCGCCGCCGTGAGTTCGGCGAGCAGCCGGCCGAAGTGGCCGGCCGAGCCCGGGTCGACGGTGGACTCGTCGCGCGCCGTGTCCAGCGCGTAGCGCTCGCCGGCCCGCACCAGGTGGCAGCTGCCGCCGTGGGCCCGCGCCGCGGCCGCCAGCTCGTCGCCGAGCCCCGACTCGTCGGCCAGGATCAGCAGCCGGCCAGGCGCCTGGTGGATCCGCTCGGCCAACTCGGCGGCGAGCGGCGCCTCCTGCCAGGCGACGTCCGTCAGCCAGCCGTCGATCGTGGACAGGCCGACCGAGGTGGCGGCCTTCTCCACGTTGGCCGCCCGGAAGCCGGAGATCCGCCCGAGGGAGGCGCCGTCCTCGCCGTAGACCGTGATGTCGCCCACCAGGTCGTCGTCGCCGCGCCGGCTGATGGTGGCGTGCACCCACAGCGGCTGGTCGCCCACCGCGTCGAAGCGGACCTCGCCGATGGACAGCGGCAGCCGGATCCCGGTGTCCGCCGGGTCGTCCTGGCCGCCGTCGAGCAGTTGCGGGGTGAGCAGCGTCTGGAAGCAGGAGTCGAGCAGCACCGGGTGCAGGTGGTGCCTGGCCGCGTCGTCCCCGATGGCGGCGGGCGGCCGGATCAGCGCCAGCGCCTCGTCCGCGCCGATCCACACCCGCTCGATGCCCTGGAAGGCCGGGCCGTAGTGGTAGCCGAGGCCGGCCAGCGCCGCGTAGCAGTCGGGCCCGGCCAGCTCGCGGGCGGCGCGCCCGGTGATCGCGGCCCGGTCGAGCGCGACGCCGAGCCGGCGCCGCTGCCCGGCCCTGACCACGCCGCTGGCGTGCACCACCCGCTCCTGGGCGCCGCCGCGCGGCACGCTCGCGACGGTGAACCCGGCGCCCTCGCCGGAGAACGACAGCTGGACCGTGCCGGCCTCGCCCTCGGGCAGGAACAGCGCCTTGCGCAGCTCGACGTCGGCCAGCGCCGCGTCCGTCGAGCCGGTCAGCGCGCGCACCGCCTGGGTGGCCATCTCCAGGTAACCGGCGGCCGGGAAGAGCACGTTGCCCTGGATCCTGTGGTCCTCCAGGTACGGCAGCGCCTCGGCGTCGAGACGGGCCTCCCACACCGGCTCGGCGGACGCCAACCGGCGCCCGAGCAGCGGGTGTTCGAGCCGGCCGAGCCTGACCTGCGCCACCGGCGCCGGCTCCACCCAGTACCGGTCGCGGCGCCACGGGTAGCGGGGCAGCGTCACCGGGGAGCCGGTCGGGTGCTGCGCCCGCCAGTCGATGTCCACGCCCAGGTTGTGCAGCGCGGCGAGCGACATGGCGAACCGCTCGGGCTCGTCCTCCTGGCGGCGGATCGACGGCACCGCCACGCCCGTGGCGCCGCGCTCGTCGAGGCACTCGCGGATCGAGTGGCCGAGCACCGGGTGCGGGCCGATCTCCAGGAAGATCCCGTAGCCGTCGGCGGCGAGCCGGTCGATGGCGGCCTTGAAGTACACCCGCTCGCGGACGTTGAGGTACCAGTAGTCGGCGTCCAGTTCGGTGCCGAGCGCGAGCACGCCCTCCTGGGCGGTGAGGTAGAGCGGCACCTGGGCCGGCCCGGGCTTGAGGTCGGCCAGCGAGCTGAGCAGCTCCTCCCTGATGTCGGCCATCCGGGCGCTGTGGTACGGCACCTTGACCGTGAGGAACTTGGCGAACACCTGCTCGGCCTTGAGCTCGGCGGCCAGCTGGGCGAGCGCGTCCTCGTCGCCGGCGAGCGTCATCCCGGTCGGCGAGTTGACCGCGGCGATCGAGACCCGGTCGCCGTAGGGGCGGACCCGGCGGGCCGCGTCCCGCTCGGAGAGGGACACCGCGAGCATGGTGCCGGTGCCCACCAGCTGTTGCTGGAGCCGGCTGCGGTGCACCACGACGCGCGCCGCGTCCTCCAGGGTGTAGACGCCCGCCTCGTGGAACGCGGCGACCTCGCCCGTGCTGTGGCCCACGATCGCGTCCGGGGTGATCCCGCGGCTGCGCCAGAGCGCGGCAAGACCCACCTGGACGGCGAAGTTGGCCGGCTGGGCCAGCCAGGTCTCCGCCATGTCGGAGTCGGCCTCGTCGGCCGACATCTCGGCGATCAGCGACCAGCCGGTGAGCTTGCCGATCGCCGCGTCGACCCGCTCGACCGCCTCCCGGTACACCGGCTCCGTCTCGAACAGCTGCCGGCCCATGGCCCACCACTGCGGGCCCATGCCGGTGAACACCCAGACCAGGCGGCGCTCCTCGGCGTCGAGCCGCTGCCCGGTCAGCACCCGCGGGTGCTCCTCGCCGCGCTCGAAGGCGGCCAGCGCCTCGTCGAGCGAGGCGCGGGACGAGTAGACGACGGAGAGCCGCGACTCCAGGTGCTGCCTGCGGTGGGCCAGGGTGTGCCCCAGGTCCTCAAGGGCGACCGGCGCGCCGCCGTGCGAGCCGGCCAACTCGCCCCGGATGCCGGTGACCAGCTCGGGGAAGGCCGCCGGGTCGCGGGCGGTCAGCGGCAGGATGGCGTACGCCGGTCCCGGCACGACGTCCTCGGGCGGCGCGGCGGCCACCCGGGCCGGCGCCTCCTCCAGCAGCACGTGCGCGTTGGTGCCGCCGAAGCCGAACGAGTTGACCCCGGCGCGGGCCGGGCCCTCGTGCGCCGGCCAGGGGGTGAGCTCGGTGGGGATCCGGAAGGGCAGGCTCGCCCCGTCGATCTTCGGGTTGAGCTCCTCCAGGTTGATGTGCGGCGGGATCACCCGGTGCCGCAGGCACAGCACCGTCTTGATCAGTCCCGCGATGCCGGCGGCCGACTCGGTGTGCCCGATGTTGGTCTTGACCGAGCCCACGTAGCAGGGCGCGCCCGGCGGCCGCCCGCTGGCCAGCGCCCTGGCCAGCGCGTTGGCCTCGATCGGGTCGCCGACGGGGGTCGAGGTGCCGTGCGCCTCCACGTACTGGAGGGCTCCGGGGGCGATCCCGGCCTCCGCGCAGACCCGCTCGATCAGCGCCACCTGGGCGTCGGCGTTGGGGACGGTGATGCCGTTGGTGCGGCCGTCCTGGTTGACGCCCGAGCCGATGATCACCGCGTGCACCGGGTCGCCGTCCCGCAGCGCGTCCGACAGGCGCTTGATCGCCACCACGCCGACGCCCTCGGCCCGCACATAGCCGTTGGCGGAGGCGTCGAAGGTGCGGGACCTGCCGTCGGCGGAGAGGAAGCCGCCCTTGGTCTCGGCGATGGTGTACTGCGGCGCCGAGTGCAGCAACGTGCCACCGGCCAGGGCGAGTCGGGTCTCGCCGCGGGCCAGGCTCTGGCAGGCGAGGTGGACGGCGACCAGCGAGGAGCTGCACGCGGAGTCGAGGGAGACGCTGGGGCCCCGGAAGTCGAAGCAGTACGAGATCCGGTTCGAGACCATCGTCATCATCGTGCCGGTCGCGGTGTGGGCGGCCAGCGTCTCGAAGCTCAGGTCGGCGAACTGGAGGATCTTGTAGTCCAGGGTGAAGGCGCCGACGAAGACGCCCACGTCCTGGCCGGCCAGTTCGCCGGGTTTCTGGCCGCCGTCCTCCAGGGCCTCCCAGGCGACCTCCAGCAGCTTCCGCTGCTGCGGGTCCATGTGTTCCGCCTCGCGCGGGGAGATCCCGAAGAAGGCCGGGTCGAACTCGTCGAAGCCGTCGATGTAGCCGCCGCGGCCGCCGATCAGCCGGCCGGGCTTCGCCTGGTCCCGGCTGCCGAGCGTCGTCACGTCGTAGCGGTCGGCCGGGGTGGGCGTGAGGCAGTCCTTGCCGGCGACGAGGTTCTGCCAGAAGGCGCGGTAGTCACTGGCGCCGCCGGGCAGCCGGCAGCCCATGCCGATGATGGCGAACTTCTCCGTGGTGGGTTGCGGTGCGGCGGACTGCGGTGCGGCGGCGGTGGCCGGGGTGGCGACGTTGGGTGCGTCCGTCATGAGGTCGATCTCCTTGGATGGGCGCGCTGGGGATCAGGGCGCCGTGCGGTGGCTCGGGGACGGTGGGGCGATGACGCGGGGGGACGGGGGCGCCGCGGTGGTGCGGTGGGGACGCGGCGCGGCGCGGACCGGCACGGTGACGGTGTGCGCGGAGCTGGCCTGGGAGGTGACGATCGGTGACGGTGTCTTGGCAGGGGGACGACGCGGCCGGGCGCGGCGCCCGGCCGCCGCGCCCCGCCGTCCCCGCGCGGCGCTACGCTGCGCGGCGCCAGGGCAGGAAGGTGCTGGTGAGGACGGCCCCGGTGGACGGGAAGGAACCGGGGTCGGCCAGGCCGACCGCGGCCGGGCGGCGCCCGGGGTGCCAGGTGAAGGTGCCGAACACCCGGTCCCAGACGGAGAGGTCGGCCGCGAAGTGACCGGCCTCCGACAGGTCGGTGCTGTGGTGCAGCCGGTGCTGTTCGGGGGAGGAGACGACATGGTTGAGCCAGCCGAGACGCACGTCGACGTTGGCGTGCGTGAAGTAGCCCTGGGCGACGGTGAACAGGCCGACGGCGAACACGGACTCCTCGGAGAAGCCCACCAGGGCCAGCGAGAGCAGCGTGAACCCCTGGGTGAGCACGACGTCGAGGACGTTGTTGACGCCGTTGTTCCCGACGTTGACCTTGTCGGGCGCGTGGTGCACGCCGTGCAGGCGCCACAGGTGTCGGTTGGTGTGGGCGAACCGGTGCACCAGGTAGTTGGCGAGCGAGCCGAGCAGCAGCGCGAACGGGATCTCGGCGCCGAGCGGCAGCGCCGGCTCGGGCGTCGCGACGGCGCCCACCACGGTGAGCACGAGGGCCTGCGCGACGAGGGCGCCGAGCCCCGTCAGCAGGTAGTAGGCGCCGTACAAGCGCCATTCGCGCCGGCTCGGATGCCAGGAGCGCTCGTAGGGGATCAGCTGTTCGAGTAGGCCGAGATAGATCAGCACGCCCATGGGGAGCACCATGCCGACCGGCTCCAACGGCCAGTCCTGGCTGATGCCGAGCGTGCCGACGCCGACGACGGAGCCCAGCAGGATCGGGTACGCGAGCTGCCGGAGCGCGGGCGCCCACGGCGGCGTGCCGGGTATGACCGGTGGTGCGGCGTGTGGTGACGCCGGTTGTGAAGGCAGTTGTGAAGGTGGTGGTGAAGCTTCACCCTCGATCGGGGACCTGAGGTCCATTTCCCACCCCTCTGTACCTGCTTCTCGTCGAGTGACCGTGCGCCGGTCCGCGACCCCTACGCGGACGACGCTTGGGAAGATCATCAACAGTATGGATTTGATCAAATACGCCGAGCAATGACGGGAGGGGGGCGTATCAGGTTGTAGGGGGTGGCAATCGGTATTTCGCGCGCCCCCCGTTGTCCACGACGCACCCCGGCGGCTCGGCTTCCGGATGTGTGGATACGGAGGGGGAGTGTCGGCCGAGTGTCGAACGGCCATCCGGGGTGTCCACCGGTCGGGGGTTGACCCTGACACCGGTGTGAGGACCTAGGCTCACCAGCCGTCACCTCCACAGCTCTCCGTCGCAAGGGAGACAGCCATGTCAGGAGCGGTAGTGATCGGCGCGGGACCGGGGATCGGCCGCTCGGTCGCCCGCCGGTTCGCTCGCGAGGGGCTGCCGGTCGCCGTGCTCGCCAGGTCCGAGGCGACGGGGCGCGCCACGGCGGCGGCCGGCGCGGAGGCGGGCGCGCGCGCCGTGCTGCTGACCGCCGGCGCCGCCGACGAGGCCGGGTTGCGAGCCGCACTCGACGCAGCGGTCGACCTCCTCGGCACCCCGGAGGTCGTGGTGTACAACGCGGCGCTCATCCGCCCGGACGCGCCCGGCGAACTCTCGGCACGCGCCCAACTCGACGCCTACGCGGTCAACGTCGTCGGCGCGCTCACCGCCGCCGGGCACCTGCTGCCGGCCATGGCGCGGCGCGGCCACGGCACCTTCCTCGTCACCGGCGGCATGCCGGAGCCCAGGCCGGCCTACACCAGCCTGTCGCTCGGCAAGGCCGGCGTGCGCGCCCTGGTCGCGCTACTCGCCGAGGAGTTCGGGCCGGCCGGCGTCCACGTGGCCACGGTCACCGTGGCCGGCCCGGTCGCGCCCGGCACCGACTTCGACCCAGACGACATCGCCGAGCACTACTGGCGGCTGCACGCCGAGCCGCCCGCCGACTGGCGGCGCGAGGTCACCCACGGCCCCCGGCCGGCCGCGTCCCGAGACTGACCAGCAGCCCGGCCAACCGCTCCGCCGACGCCGGTTCCGTGGCCAGCAGTTCGTCGACGAGCGCCCCGGTGACGGCGCCCAGGGCGCGCCACAGCTCGGCCGCGTCCAGGCCCCGCACCAACCCGCCGGCCAGCGGTCCGGTGAGTTCGGCCGGCAGCCCGTCGGCGCCCTTGGCGTAGGCGGTCGGCAGGCCGAGCCGCAGGCAGGCGAGCGCCAACACCTGGTCGCGCACCCCGCTGATCCAGTACTCGGCCAGCCAGGGCCGGCCGCGCTCGATGGCGGTCCTGGCGTGCAGCACGTGGTGCCAGGCGTAGCCGACCAGGTGTGCCGCGTCCGTCGTCGACCGGCGCGGCTCGACGGCCTCGCCGAACACCGGCCGGAAGCCGCCGTCGCCGACCTGCCCGAACTCGCCGACCGGCGTGAACCCGAGGTCGACCTCGAGACCGTCGTCGAGCAGGAAGGCGCGGTAGACGGCCGCGCCGGAGCGCAGGTCGAAGTGGTGCAGCGCGCCGAACTCGGCGTAGACGAACTCGCTCCAGGCGGCCACCACTTCGGCCACCACCCGGCCGGGCGCCACGCCGAGCAGCAGGTCGACGTCGGACCACCGGTCCTCGACCCCACGCGCCGCGGAACCCGTCAACGCCGCCGCCGAGACGTCGGCGTCCGCCCTGGCCCTGGCGAGGAGCCGGGACCGTACCTCGTCTCGCCGCTCGACCGTGAACATGCCGGGACCCTACAAGATCCCGGCCCGGGTGTCGGAGGCCACCGGGACCACCGTGACGTCCGGGGCGGCGATAGCGTGTACCCGTACCACCCGCAGGTGACCCGTTGATCCGGTTCCGCCAGGAGGAGCGACATGGCAACCACACGTATCGCGACGACGAACTGGGAGGGCTCCCTGCTTCAGGGCGCCGGCAACGTCTCCCTCGACTCCTCGGGAGTGGGGAAGTTCGACGTCACCTGGGCGTCCAGGGCCGAGGACCCCAACGGCCGCACCAGCCCCGAGGAGCTGATCGCGGCGGCCCACTCGTCCTGCTTCTCGATGGCGCTCTCGCACGGCCTCGCCGGCGCCGGCACCCCGCCGGAGTCGGTGCGGACCCAGGCCAGCGTCACCTTCCAGCCGGGCGAGGGGATCACCGGCATCGTGCTGAAGGTCCAGGCCAGGGTGCCCGGGCTGTCCGCCGAGGACTTCCAGACCGCCGCCGAGGGCGCCAAGGCCAACTGCCCGGTGAGCAAGGCCCTGGCCGGCACCACCATCACGCTCGAGGCCGAACTCCTCGACTGATCCGCCCCGTTACGGCGAATCCACGGCCCCCGGCACGCCCGCCGGGGGCCGCTCTCCCTCCCCTTCCGCTGAGAGGTCTCTGTGCCAAGCGTCGTGAAGATCAACGTGTTGACGGTGCCCGAGGAGCAGCGGGAGGTGCTGGAACAGCGTTTCTCGTCCCGCGCCGGGATGGTGGAGAGCCAGGACGGGTTCGAGTGGTTCGAGCTGTTGCGGCCGGTGGAGGGGACGGACCAGTACCTGGTCTACACCCGCTGGCGCAGCGAGGAGGACTTCCGGAACTGGATGAACGGCGAGATGCGGCAGGCGCACCAGGGCGGTGGCCGCCCGGCGGCCTCCGGCGCCACCCTCTGGTCGTTCGAGGTGGTGCAGCACGCCGCGCCGCGCCCCCGCGCGGAAGGCTGACCGCCCCACACTCCGGGTAGACCCCGGGGGTGAGAAGGCGAACCGTACTGGGCGGCGGCCTCGCCGCGGCCGCCGGGCTCGCGCTGCCCGTCGCGGCGCACCCCGCACCCGCCGCCGACATCTTCGGCGAGTTACGCGACCGCTGGCGGCGCGTCCTGCTCGGGCCCGGCGCGCCGAGCGGCCCGCACGCCGACGCGTACGCGTCGGCGGTCGCCGCCCAGGACCGCGCCGCGGCCCGGCAGTTGGCCACCCTGGTCACCGACCGGGACGCCCCGACGCCCTGGCCCGACCTCCCGCTGACCGAGGATCCGGCGCGCTCCGCCAACGTCACCACCGCCGCGTCCCGGCTGCGCGCCATCGCCGTCGCCTGCGCCACCGAGGGCGGCTCGCTGTACGGCGACCAGGCGGCCGCCGCCCGGGTGGCCGCCGGCTGCCGGCTGTGGTGGACGGCCCGCTACCACGCGGGCCAGGCCCAGTACGGCAACTGGTGGGACTGGGAGATCGGCGCGCCCCGCCACATCACCGACGCGCTGACCCTGCTCGGCCCCGCCGTCCCCGAGGAGACGAGGGCCGGCATCCTCGCCGCCGTCGACCACTTCGTGCCCGACCCGCGCCGCATGCTGCGCGGTGAGTTGGTCTCCACCGGCGCCAACCGGGTCGACCTGTGCCGGGTGGTGGCGGTGCGCGGCGCGCTGGGCGCCAGCGAGGAGCGGCTCGCGCTGGCCGCCGCCGCGCTGGTCGGCGTCCTCGACCCGGTGCCGGTGGGCGACGGATTCCACCCCGACGGCTCGTTCCTGATGCACACCTGGGTCGCCTATCCCGGCACCTACGGCGAGGTGCTGGTCAAGGGGATGGCCGAGCTGATGCGGCTGCTCGTCGGCACCGCCTGGGACGTCGGCCCGGCCGAACGACGGCTCACCACCGAGGCGATCGACCGCACGTTCGCGCCGTTCACGCACCGCGGCGCGATGCTCGACGCGGTGCGCGGCCGGGCGATCTCCCGCGACACCGCCACCGACGCCGACGACGGATTCAAGCTGGCCGTCGACCTGGTGACGCTGGCCGACGCACTGCCGGCCGGTGAGGCGGCGGCCGCCGGCCGGCTGCGCGCCACCGCCAGGTCCTGGCTGGCGGAGAACGGCTGGCGCCCGCTCGCCGCCCGGCAGCCGGCCCAGATCGCGGCCGCGGCGTCCGTCCTCGACGACCCGGCGATCGCCCCGCTCCCCGCCCCGCTCGGCCACTTCGGCTACCCGGACATGGAGCGCTTCGTCCACCGTCGCCCCGGCTGGACGTACTGCCTGTCGCTCAACTCCGACCGGGTGGCCCGCTACGAGTACATGAACGGCGAGAACGCCCGCGGCTGGCACACCGGGGACGGCATGCACCAACTGGCCCTCGACGACGACCCGTTCCACTTCACCGACGCCTACTGGCCGACGTGCGACGCCAAGCGCCCGCCAGGGGTGACCGTCGACACCACCCCACTGCCGGTCGGCGCGGGCGGCGACAACGACAACGTGCCGCTGTCCGGCACCTGTTGGTCGGGCGAGGTGGTGCTGGACGGGGAGCTGGCGCTCGCCGGCATGGACCTCCGGGGCGTCGACTCGCCGTTGCGGGCGCGCCGGAGCTGGCTGTTCCTCCCCGACGGGGTGCTGACGGCCGGCTCCGGGATCAGCGCCGACGGCGGGCGCCGGATCGAGACCGTCGTCGAACAGCGTAGGACCGACGGCGCGTTGACGGTGGACGAGGCGGCCGGCTGGGCGCACCTCGAAGGCGTCGGCGGCTACGTCTTCCCGCGCGGTGCGGGGGAGTTGCGCAGCCTGCGCGAGGACCGGGTCGGCGCCTGGAGCGAGATCCGCACGGGCGGGCCGACGACGCCGATCACCCGCCGCTTCGTCACCCTCTGGCAGGACCACGGCGTGGACCCCGACGATGCCTGGCACGCCCATCTGCTGCTGCCCGGCGCCACCTCGGAGGAGACCGCCGCCAGGGCCGCCGCCCCCGGCGTCGAGGTGCTGCGGCTCGACCGCGACGCGCACGCGTTCCGGGCCGGCCGCCTCACGGCGGTGGCGTTCTTCGCGGCCGGCACGGCCGGCGGCGTCACGGCCGACGCGCCCTGCGCGGTGCTGCTCCACGAGGACCCGGCCGCCTGCACGTTGCGGATCGCCGTCTCCGACCCGTCGCGGTCGGCGCCTGTGGTGCGGCTGGCGGTGGCGGCGCGGGGCCGCCACACGGTGCGGCACGCGGACGCCGGCCTCACCGTCCTCGACCCCGACGGCGCCACCGTCCGACTGCTGGCCGAGACCAGCGGCCGACACGGCGCCACCCTGACCGCCACGCTCACGGCCGGCCGCCCCGGATAACACCTCCCCCTGCTCCAGGTGGTGACCGACCAACCGCCCGCCCACGAGGGGGCGGACGTGGCCGAACTCCGGTAGAAACGGCGTGAGATGGTTCGCTGAGCCGACCGTCGACGGCAGTGGAGGGGGATGACCGGGTGAGTTGGCATGGTCTGTGGTTGACGGGCGCGGTGGGCGGCCTGCTGATCGGCGCGCTCGGCGGGTTGATCGCCTCCGTGGCGCTCGTCGCGACGGCGTACCCCCGCCATCCCCGCCCCAGGGCGAGGTATCTCAGGCGGCGCCTCGCCTGGTTGACCGCCATGACGGCCCTGTTCGTCTACTCGGTGGGCGTCTTCGACGTCGCGTCCGTCGAGCACGACCACGGCAGCGCCGTGGCGGCCTGCCCGACCCACCTCGACCCCGCCGAGATCTCGCACTACCGCTCCTCCTACCTGCCGCTCCGCTCCGAGTGCGTCCTGACGGACGGCACGGCCCACGGCGGCGACCCCGACCTCGGGCTGATCACCGTGACGGCGCTCGTCCTGGTGCTGACCGCCGCGGCGCTCGCCGTCGGCCGGGACCGGATGACGGCGCTCTCCGGCCGGCTGGCCGCGCGGCGCGACCCCGCGTGGCGCTGACCCTTCCCGGGACCGGCCTCCTCGCCGGCGGCCGCCTGGAGTTCCGCCGGGTCTCGGCCTCGCCTACAGCGTCAGGGACAACAGCGTCGGCGCCGCCTGGCGGTTGAGGGCCTCGGCCGCGCCGCGGAGTCGGTGCGCCTCGCCGACGGGGAGGGACAGGGCCAGGCAGCCGACGGCGGCGCCCGCCGTGAGCGGGACGGCCGCGCAGATGGTGCCGACCGCGTACTCCTGGATGTCCAGGATCGGCATGGTGGCCGGCTGCCGGTCCAACGCGCTCAGCAGGGTGCGCTGGTCGGTGATGGTGCGCGAGGTGAGCCGCGCCGCCCGGTGGCGCGAGAGGTGGTCCTG
This sequence comes from Streptomyces mayteni, assembly GCF_054783955.1. Taxonomy (NCBI): domain Bacteria; kingdom Bacillati; phylum Actinomycetota; class Actinomycetes; order Kitasatosporales; family Streptomycetaceae; genus Streptomyces; species Streptomyces mayteni. The sequence goes on from NZ_BAAGPR010000040.1 coordinate 45,539, forward strand.
CCGCCCGTCGTGGTCGAGTTGGCTCAGCAGGCACTTGCCGATCGCGGTGGCGTGCGCCGCCGAGCGGAAGTCGACCCACTCGTTGACCACCGGCAGTTGCGGCGTCTCCGAGACCTGGGCCACCTCCAACTCGCCGTCCGTGTAGCGCGCCAGATAGACCGCCGCGCCCACCGTGTCCCGCAACGCGTCCAACGCCTGTTGCAGGCGCTCGCGCCGCACCTGCTGCCGGTCGGGGCCCGCGGTCAGCGCGAGCAGCGCGTCGCCGACGACGAACGTGCCGTCCGGCAGCTGCCGCAGGTAGCCCTGCCGCACCAGACCGGGGAGCAGGGTCGCCGACTGACCGGCCGGCAGGCCGGCGCGCTGCGACAGCCGCTCCTCCGTGAGGCCGTCTGGATGGTCGGCCACCGTCTCGAGCAGACGCAGCGCGAACCGCACCGCGTGCGAGGGAACGGTGCGCCCGGACGTGATCGCCACATCGACCTCCTGCCAGTCCTCCCCGTATTCGCTCGTACAAGCGTAGCGACGAACGGGCCATCAGTTGCGCCCAATGACGCCGTTCGTCGCTCCGCGTGCCGGATCGGTGGCTCAGCGGCCAACGGCGCTTACAATACGGTGCTCAGGAACTCGCGGGTGCGGTCGTGTTCCGGGTCGCTGAAGATCTTGTCCGGCGATCCCGACTCCACGATCCGCCCCTGGTCGAACATCAACACGGCGTCCGAGATGTCCCGGGCGAAGTTCATCTCGTGCGTCACCACCAGCATGGTGATGTCCGTGCTGGTCGCGATGTCCCGCAGCACGTCCAACACGCCGGCCACCAGCTCCGGGTCGAGCGCCGACGTCACCTCGTCGAGCAGCAGCACCTGTGGCCGCATCGCCAACGCCCGCGCGATGGCGACGCGTTGCTGCTGACCGCCGGAGAGCTGGCTCGGGTACTTGTCCAACTGTTCGGTGAGCCCGACGAGTTCGATCAGCTCCCGGGCCCGCTGCTCGGCCTCGTCCTTGCCGAGACCGAGCACGTGCACGGGTGCCTCGGTGACGTTCCGCAGCACCTTCATGTTGGGGAACAGGTTGAAGTGCTGGAAGACCATGCCGATCTTCTTCCGCACCTCCCGCACGTGCCGGTCGCCGGCCTTGACCAGCTGGCCGCCGCGCTCCTCGTGGGTGAGGTAGTCGCCGTCGACCCGGATGGTGCCCTCGTCGGGCCGCACCAGGGTCATCAGCAGCCGCAGGATCGTGGTCTTGCCCGATCCGGACGGGCCGATCAACGTCACGTGCTTGCCGGTGGACACCGAGAAGTCGAGCTGGTCGAGGACGGTGGTCCCGCCGAACCGCTTGGTGACCTTGTCGAAGCGGACCAGCTCCGAGCCGTTGGCCCGGGTGCCGTTCGTCTGCGTGTCGTCGGTCGGACTTTCGTTGGTCGGGGGGTTCTGCTTCGGGGGGTCAGCTGGTGAGGACAAGACGACGCTCCAGGAATCTGATCAGCAGAGAGGCCGGATAGGCGATCACGAGGAAGGCGAGGCCGACGATCGTGTACGCCTCGGTGGTGAAGGTCTCGTTGCTGAAGTTCCGGGCCTCTCCGAACATGTCGAGCGCCCCGATGACGGCGATCATGGGGGAGTCCTTCAGCATCGCGATGACGTAGTTGCCGAGCGCCGGTACCACCCGGCGGATGGCCTGCGGCAGGATCACGGCCAGCCAGGTGCGGGCGCGCGGCAGGCTCAGGGCCGTCGCCGCCTCCCACTGACCGGCGGGGACCCCGTCGATGCCGGCCCGGTAGACCTCGGCGGTGTACGTCGAGTAGTGCAGGCCGAGGCCCACGATCCCGGTGGTGAGCGCCGACATCGAGGGGCCCCACTCGGGCAGCACGTAGTACAGGAAGAAGAGCTGCACCAGCAGCGGGGTGTTGCGGACGAACTCGGTGAACGCCGTCACCGGCCACCGCACCCACGCGTAGGCGGAACGCATCGCCAGGGCCCAGACCAGGCCGAGCCCGAACGCGATCAGGCTGCCGAAGAGCAGCGCGCGCAGCGTGAGCGCGACGCCTTCCCAGAACAGCGGCATGAAGTCGCTGACGACTTCCCAGTCCCAGTCGAAGCTCATCGCACACCCACCGTTCCGCCGGCCGGCAGCGCCTCGTGGCCCCCGGGGCCGCCACGGCGTGGCGGCGGTGGCTGGCGGCGCGAGAACAGGTGGCGGCGCTCGACCTGCTCCCCGACTCCGGCCTTGGCGTGCCGCTCGACCACCCGCATGCCGCGGGTGATGACGAAGGCCATCACGAAGTAGAGCGCCAGCAGCAGCGTGTAGATCGGCGCGCTCTCGTTGCTGCCGATCCGCACCAGGTTGCCGGCGAAGAGCATGTCGCCGACCGTGATCGTGGACACCAGCGCGGTGCCCTTGAGCAGCTCGATCAGCAGGTTGCAGAACGGCGGCACCATCCCGGGCCAGGCCTGCGGGATCTCGATCCGCCGCAGCCGCTGCCCCCGGGTGAAGCCCAACGCGACCCCCGCCTCGCGCTGAGCCACCGGTACGGCCGCCAGGGCGCCGCGCACCACCTCGGCGCCGTACGCGCCGTAGGTGAGCCCGAGCGCGAGCACGCCCGCCCACATCGGGACCAGCTGCCAGCCGAGCAGCAGCGGCAGCGCGAACACCAGCCAGAACATCAGGATCAGCGCCGACATGCCACGGAAGATCTCGAAGTAGCAACCGGCGAGAAAGCGGACTATCCAGAGGCGTGAGGTGCGCAGCGTGCCGATGAGAAACGCCACGACGACGCCGAGTGCCGCGCTGAACACGGTGACCTGAATGGTGATCCAGATTCCCGGCAGGAAGTAGTTGGTGAACATTCCCTCCGTCATCATCGGCACAACTCCTCTGCCGTGAGATCGGTCATCTCCGCCTCGGTGAAGCCGAAGGGCGCCACGATCTCGAGCAGCTCTCCGCTCTCCCGGATCGCCAGCAGTTCCTCGTTGAACGCGTCGCGGAAATTCTTCTCGGAGGGGCGGAAGGCGAAGCCGCCGGCGCCATAGGCCGGCTCGCCGTCCATCATGGGCTGGAACGGCTCGTTGGCCTCGACCCGGCTGTTGCCCTCGACGACCCCCTGGACCGTCACATTGGTCCCGGCGAACGCGTCGGCGCGGCCCTGCACCACCGCGTCGAGCCCGGCCACCTGGTCGGGGAGGATCAGGATGTCCCGTACGCCGGCGGCCTCCGCGTAGTCGATCTCGGCGTACGCCTGGCCGGTGGCCAGCACCAGACCCTGCTCGGCGACGTCGTCGTAGTCGCGCAGCCCGTTCGGGTTGCCCGCGGGCACGATGAACGAGTCGAGCATCACGTAGTCGGGGTCGGAGAACAGGACCTGGGCGCACCGGTCGGGGTTGATGTACATCCCGGCGGAGACCACGTCGAACTGTTGGGCCTTGAGCCCCGGAATCAGCGCGCTGAATTCCACGGGAACGGGGGTGACATTCTCCACGCCGAGCCGTCGGAAGATGACCTTGGCGACCTCCGGCGCCTCGCCGGTGGGCTCGCCCTGGTCGTCGATATAGCCGAACGGTGGCTCGCTGGCGATACCGATCTTCACGGAACCGCTGTCGCGCAGCCGGTCCAGGAGATCGCCGCCTTCCACCTTTCCCTGCGCGGCGACCCGTGAGCAGCCGGCGGCGCCGAGCGCGCCGAAAGCCGCCATCCCGGCCAGCAGGGCCCGACGGCTGACGCCTTTCGTCTCCGGATATCTCTGAATTGGTCGTGGAAATTCTCTCGGTGGAGCCATGGCCGCGCGGCTACCCATCCTCGGCGGATCCATGCGCACTATTCGTCGCCGTTGTCGGCCCGTCGCTCCATGAGCTCCGCGAGCCGGGCCAGATCCGCCGCCACCAGGTCCGCGTCCCGCTCGAACTCCGCGTCGCTCGCTCCCGCCGGCCTGCGCAGCGTGAACACCACCTCGCAGGCGTCGTGGCCGTCGGCGATCACCCGCATCGGGTTGTGCACCGTCTGCCCGGACGGCAGCGTCACGTCGTGGTCGAGCACGCCGTACTCGTTGTTCGGCGTGAACGTCACCCGCACCCGCCCCATGGGGGAGTCGAGGTACCACTCGCCCTCGCCCACCTCCTCGGCGGTGGAGCCGAGCCCGTGGGCCCACCGGGGCAGGTTGGCCGGCTGGGAGGCGAAGGCGTAGACGTCGCCGGCGGGGCGGGCGACAGGGTGGGCGACATGTCTGGAATGTGCAGTCATGCGGCCATGATGCCAGCGCCGCCCTGCTCCGCGACGGTTCTGCGGCAACGCCGTGACGGATGACGTGGCTCCCGTCACATCGCGGGCCGCCCGAGGCTGGTGGAATCACGCTCCTGACGCTCCGTCGACCGAGAGAAGGCGCGCGTGTGGCTCCTGGCGCTTGCCCTGTTCCTGCTCTCCGCCGCCGGCGCGTTGGTCGCCGCGGTGGGGGTCGTCGCCCTGGCGTTTCCCGGCCGGCCACAGCCCTGGCCGAGGTACCTGGCCCGCCGCGCGACGTGGCTGACGGCCCACGCGGCCGTCTCCGTCTACTCCCTGGGGTTCGGCCATGTCTCGTTGTCCGAGAGCGAGTTCGGGAACGGCGCGGACTCGATACCGGCCCCGGCCTGCCGGGACGGCTTCGAGCCGGCCGTGCGTGAGGGACTCTCCCACCACGAGTCGTCCTACCTGCCGCTGCGTTTCGACTGCGTCCGCGAGGACGGCACCAGCTACCCGAGCGAGCCCGCCCTCGCGGGGATGAACTGGGCGACCCTGATCCTCGGGTCGATCTCCGTACCGCTCGCCGTCGTCGCCGGACGGCTGCCGGGCAGTGAGTCACCAGCGCGGCGTCAGGCCCCGACGTAGGCCGCCAGGTGCTGTCCCGTGAGGGTGGTGCGGGCCGCGACCAGGTCGGCCGGGGTGCCCTCGAAGACGATCCGGCCGCCGTCGTGGCCGGCGCCGGGACCGAGGTCGATGATCCAGTCGGCGTGCGCCATCACCGCCTGGTGGTGCTCCACCACGATGACCGACTTGCCGGCGTCCACCAGCCGGTCGAGCAGGCCGAGCAGCTGCTCCACGTCGGCCAGGTGCAGGCCGGCGGTCGGCTCGTCGAGCACGTAGACGCCGCCCTTCTCGCCCAGGTGCGTGGCCAGCTTGAGCCGCTGCCGCTCGCCCCCGGAGAGCGTGGTGAGCGGCTGGCCGAGGGTGAGGTAGCCGAGCCCGACGTCGGCGAGCCGGGCCAGGACGCGGTGCGCGGCCGGGGTGCTCGCCTCGCCGGCGCCGAAGAACTCCAGGGCCTCGGTCACCGACATCGCCAGCACCTCGCTGATGTCGCGGCCGCCCAGGTGGTAGTCGAGCACCGCCGGCTGGAACCGCTTCCCCTCGCACTCCTCGCACGGGGTGGCGACGCCGGCCATCATCGCCAGGTCGGTGTAGACGACGCCGGCGCCGTTGCAGTTCGGGCAGGCGCCCTCGGAGTTGGCGCTGAACAGCGCGGGCTTGACGCCGTTGGCCTTGGCGAACGCCTTGCGGATCGGGTCGAGCAGCCCGGTGTAGGTGGCCGGGTTGCTGCGCCGCGAACCGCGGATCGGGCTCTGGTCGATCGCCACCACACCCTCCCGGCTCGGGATCGAGCCGTGCACCAGCGAGCTCTTGCCCGATCCCGCGACCCCGGTGACGACGGTGAGCACGCCGAGCGGGACGTCGACGTCGACGTCCCGCAGGTTGTGGGCGGTCGCGCCGCGGATCTCCAGGGCGCCGGTGGGCTTCCGCACCGACTCCCTGAGCGTGGTCCGGTCGTCCAGGTGCCGGCCGGTCACGGTGTCGGAGGCCCGCAGCCCCGCGACGGTGCCCTCGAAGCAGACGGAGCCGCCCGCCGCGCCGGCGCCGGGGCCGAGGTCGACGACGTGGTCGGCGATGGCGATGACCTCCGGCTTGTGCTCCACCACCAGCACCGTGTTGCCCTTGTCTCGCAGCCGCAGCAGCAGCCCGTTCATCCGCTGGACGTCGTGCGGGTGCAGGCCGGTGGTCGGCTCGTCGAAGACGTACGTGACGTCGGTGAGCGAGGAGCCCAGGTGCCGGATCATCTTGACGCGCTGCGCCTCGCCGCCGGAGAGCGTGCCGGCCGGCCGGTCGAGGCTGAGGTAGCCGAGGCCGATCTCCACGAAGGAGTCGAGGGTGTGGCGCAGCGCGGCGAGCAGCGGCGCGACGGCGGGCTCGTCGAGGCCGCCGACCCAGGCGGCCAGGTCGCTGATCTGCGTCGCGCAGGCGTCGGCGATGCTGAGCCCGGCGATCTTCGACGACCTGGCGGCCTCGCTGAGCCTGGTGCCCTCGCACTCGGGGCAGGCGGTGAAGGTGACCGCCCGCTCCACGAAGGCCCTGATGTGCGGCTGCATCGCCTCCTTGTCCTTGGACAGGAACGACTTCTGGATCTTGGGGATCAGGCCCTCGTAGGTGAGGTTCACGCCCTCGACCTTCACCTTGACCGGCTCGTGGTGGAGGAAGTCCCGCAGCTCACGCTCGGTGAACTCGCGGATCGGCTTGTGCGGGTCGAGGAGGCCGGACTCGGCGTAGACCCGCACGGTGAAGAAGCTGTCCGACTTCCAGCCCGGGATGGTGAACGCGCCCTCGGCGAGCGACTTGGAGTCGTCGTAGAGCTGGGTGAGGTCGATGTCCGAGACGGTGCCACGCCCCTCGCACCGCGGGCACATGCCGCCGGTGCGGGAGAAGGTGGCCTTCACCGCCTTCCTGGCGCCCCGCTCCACCGTGATCGCGCCGCTCGCCCGGACCGAGGCGGTGTTGAACGAGTACGCGCTGGGCGGCCCGATGTGCGGCTCGCCGAGCCGGCTGAAGAGGATCCGCAGCATCGCGTTGGCGTCGGTGGCGGTGCCGACCGTGGAGCGGGGGTCGGCGCCCATCCGCTGCTGGTCCACGATGATCGCGGTGGTCAGCCCGTCGAGGACGTCGACCTCGGGGCGCGCCAGCGTCGGCATGAAGCCCTGCACGAAGGCGCTGTACGTCTCGTTGATCATCCGCTGCGACTCGGCGGCGACCGTGCCGAACACCAGGGAGCTCTTGCCCGAGCCCGAGACGCCGGTGAACACCGTGAGCCGGCGCTTCGGGAGTGCGACGCTCACGTCCTTGAGGTTGTTCTCGCGCGCGCCGTGCACCCGGATCAGGTCGTGGCTGTCGGCGGCGTGCGGCGCGGGCGACGGCGTCTCGGTGCGGGGGGCCTTGCTCATCGGGTCTCCAGTGTCGGGCGGGGCCGCCTGCCCGGACGATCCTCGGGCAACGATCTCGGGCAATTCGTACGGTTCTCCTACCGGCTCACCCTAGCCACCGGCCCTCGGCCGACGCTTCTCCGATCCTGACCGGATCCGCCCGACGGCCCACGCCCCTCAGGCCCGGCGCGAGCGCAGCGCCCTGCGGACCGTGACGCCCGGCACCTCGCCGGCCATGACCCGGCGGTAGGTGTCGGACTCCATCGGGCAGAGCGTGACCCGTCCCTCGCCGTCGCAGAGCAGCCCCCAGCCGAAGCGTTTCGGCAGCGGCGAGGACCGCAGGCACGCCTGTGGCCTGGCGAAGAGCCCGGCGCGCAGCGCGGCGCGCTCGGCGGCCGCCGGCCGCGGCCGGTCCTGGCGGCTCAGCCAGGTCTCGAAGATGACGTCCTCCTGGGTGAGCTCGCCGGGCGCGCCCGCGATCAGCTCGTACTGGATGGTCGCGACCGTGGGCTTCGCGCCCCGCGTCGCGGGGACCGTGGCCACCTCGACCGGGCAGTCGTCGGCGACCGCGATCAGCGTGTCGAGGTAGTTCACGTCCATGTCCGCCATGGTGCCTGACGGCATCCTGGGTAGGCACTCGCGAGCGACGACCAGCGACGAGAGGCAGGCCCCACATGTCCGAGTCAGAGTCCCCCACCCCCGAGCGGTACATCACCGTCTCGCTCGACAAGCGCGGCGTCAGCTGCACCGCCCGGCTGCTCGGCGACCGCGCGCCGATCACCTGCGAGGCGATCTGGAACGCGCTGCCGCTGGGCGGCGACGTCTACCACGCCAAGTACGCGCGGAACGAGATCTACGCCCTCGTGGAGCCCTTCGCGCCCCGCGAACCACCGCTGGAGAACCCGACGATCACGCCGATCCCCGGCGACCTGTGCTACTTCACCTTCTCGGACACGCAGCTCGCCACCGCCTCCTACGGCTACGAGCAGGACGCCAGCCACCGCGGCCGGGCCACCGTCGTCGACCTCGCCCTGTTCTACGAGCGGAACAACCTGCTGATCAACGGGGACGCCGGCTGGGTGCCGGGGATCGTGTGGGGGACGATCACCGAGGGCCTCGACCGGATGGCCGACGCCTGCCAGGACCTGTGGCGCGCCGGCGCGCTCGGCGAGACGCTCACCTTCCGGCGCGCCTAGCGCGCCTAGCGCGGGTGGCTACGGGGCGGCCGGCGGCAGCGGGACGCCGGCCACGCCGGCCTCGTAGAGCGCGTGCGAGGCCCGCAGCACCGTGCCGTCGGCGTGCCTGGCGGCCACCAGCTGGAGCCCGATCGGCAGCCCGTCGCCGTCCACGCCGCACGGCAGGGACGCGGCGGGCTGCTGGGTCAGGTTGAACGGGTAGGTGAACGGCGTCCACTCCGTCCACCGCGTGAGCCCGGAGCCGGCCGGCACCTCCACGCCGTTCTCGAACGCGGTGATCGGGATCGTCGGGGTCACCAGCAGGTCGTACGACTCGTGGAAGCCGCCCATCAGCCGCCCGGCCGCCATCCGCACGTCGACCGCCGCCAGGTAGTCGAGCGCGCTGTAGCCGGCGCCCGCCGCGCAGATCTCCCGCAGCCCGGGGTCGAGCAGGGCCCGCTGCTCCGCGTCGAACGGCTCGGTGACCCGGGCCGCGCCGCTGAACCACAGCACGTGGAACGCCTCGCGCAGCCGGTCGAGCGGCGGCAGCGGCGGGTCGACCTCGGTGACCTGGGCGCCCAGCTCCGCGAGCTTGTCGACGGCCCGCCGGACAGCGGCCGCCACCTCGGGGGCGACCGGGACGCCGAAGCCGAGGTCGGGGGAGTAGGCGACGCGCAGCCCGCGCAGCCGGGCCGCGCCGCCGGCCAGCGCGTTGCGGTAGCTGTGCTTGACCGGGTCGAGGGCCGACCAGTCGCGGGAGTCGGGGCGGGCGATCACGTCGAGCAGCAGCGCCGCGTCCGCCGCGTCGCGGGTCATCGGGCCGACGTGCGCCAGGGTGCCGAAGGCGCTGGCCGGATAGAGCGGCACCCGCCCGTAGGTCGGCTTGAGCGCGAAGATCCCGCAGAACGCGGCCGGGATCCGGACCGAGCCGCCGCCGTCCGTGCCCAGGCTCAGCGGCCCGGCGCCCAGCGCCACGGCGGCCGCGCCGCCGCCGCTCGACCCGCCGGCGGTGCGGGCCGGGTCGTAAGGGTTGCCGGTGGCGCCCCAGACCGGGGAGTCCGTCACGCCCTTCCAGCCGAACTCGGGGGTCGTGGTCTTGCCGACGAAGACCGCGCCCGACTCGCGGAGCCTGGCCACGGCCGGCGCGTCCTCGTCCCAGGGGCCGGCGGCCGAGACCGCGGCCGAGCCGCGCAGCGTGGGGTGGCCGCGCTGGAACAGGATGTCCTTGACCGTCACCGGCACCCCGTCGAGCGGACCGGCCGGCGCCCCGCGCTGCCAGCGCTCGGCGGAGGCGCGCGCGTCGTCGAGCGCGCCCTCGCGGTCGACGAACACGAACGCGTTCACGGCCCGCTGGACCGCCTCGGCGCGGTCGAGCACCGCGTCGGCCACCGCGACCGGGGACACCTCGCCGGCGGCGTAGGCGCTGGTCAGCTGGGTGGCGGTGAAGGTGGTCAGGGCGGTGAGGTCGGTCACGTTTCCTCCGGGGGGTCCGACGCGGGCGGCGGCGCGTGCTCCGGCGTGCGCCCCGACGCGGGCTCGGAGGGCACGTAGCCCAGCTCCTTGTCGACGACGTTGAACAGCGGCTCGCCCGCGTACCAGCGGTCGAAGTTGTCGAGAAACTGCTCGCCGAGGTCGTTCCGCCAGCCGAAGGTGTCGCCGCTCATATGGGGCGACACGACGAGCCCCGGCACGTCCCAGAGCGGGCTGTCGGCCGGCAACGGCTCGTTCTCGAACACGTCGAGCGCGGCCCCGGCCAGCGTGCCGGCGCGCAGCGCGGCGACCAGGTCGCGCTCCACCACATGCTGACCACGGCCGACGTTGACGAAACGTGCCGTCGGCTTCATCCGGGCGAAGGTGGCCGCGTCGAACAGGCCGGTGGTCTCCGGGGTCAGCGGCGCCGCGCAGACCACCCAGTCGGCGAGGCCGAGCAGCCCCGGCAGCTCGTCGGCCGCCCGCACCTCGCCCCTGGCCCGGCGGCCGACCAGCGTCACATGGAGGCCGAGCGCCCGCAGCGTGTCGCCGATCCGCCGCCCGATCGGTCCCGAGCCGACGACCACGGCCCGGCCGCCGGCCACCTTCTCGGTCTCCCGGTGCAGCCAGCGCCGCTCGTGCTGGAGCTCCCAGCCGACCCGGAAGTCCTTGGCCATGGACAGCACGAGGCCGGCCACGTACTCGGCGATCGGGCCGTCGAAGACCCCACGGGCGTTGGTGATCACGGCGTCGGACGCCAGCAGCTCGGGGAAGAGCAGCCGGTCGACGCCGGCGCTGGCCGTGTGCACCCAGGAAGGGCGGGGGCCCGGGCCCGGCCAGGCGTGCCGGACGGCGTCCGATGTGAAGTCCCACACCAGCAGCACGTCGGCCGACGGCAGGCGTTCGACCAGCGAGTTCTCGTCGGAGTGCAGTACCTCGGCCCGGCCCGCTAGCCGGTCGAGGCGGGGAAGTGGGTCGGCGTCGAGGACCAGGACACGAAGCTGGGACATGGCGGGGAAACCGTTTCGAAACGAGTGGGTGTTTCATTGAAGAGGGCCAGGATTGACCGCGACCGGGTCGGGACCTACCTTCGTGGACGAGGGCACGTACATCCAGTCCCTTCCGCGCTTCCAGGCCCATGATTTCCACTCATCGGTCCGAGGGCCAGCCGACGGCCCCTCGTCTCCGCTCTCACGATCGGGGTCCGACATGTCTGACATGCCCAACATGGAGCTCTCCTTCCTCGGCGGGCCGCAGCCGCAGCGCGGCGTCGGCGTCGTCGCGCCCTTCGACTTCGCGCTCGATCGCGAGCTGTGGCGCTGGGTGCCCGACGACGTGTCGCTGCACGTCACGCGGACGCCGTTCGTCCCGGTCGAGGTCAGCCTGCACCTGGCCAGGATGGTCAGCGAGCACGAGACGCTGGCCGAGGCCGTGCGCGCGCTGAGCGCCGTCAGTCCCCAGATCGTGACCTACGCCTGCACCTCGGGCAGCTTCGTCGGCGGGGTGGCGGGCGAGCGGGCCATGACGACCGAGATGACGCGGGCCGGCGAGATCCCGGCGCTGACCACCTCGGGCGCGCTGCTCGACGCCCTGGGCGAGCTCGGCGCGCGGCGGGTGGCGGTGGTCACGCCGTACACCAGGTCGGTCACGGACGCCCTCGAGGACTATCTGCGGGAGGCCGGGATCGAGGTCTCGGGGCGCAGCTACCTGGGGCTGACCCGGGAGATCTGGCGGGTGCCGTACCGCGACGTGGTCGACATGGCGCGGCAGGCGGTGGCCGGCCCGGGCCCGACGCCCGACGCGCTCTTCATCAGCTGCACCAACCTGCCGACCTACGACGTGATCCCGCAGCTGGAGGCCGAGCTGCGGATGCCGGTGATCTCCGCCAACCAGGTGACCATCTGGGCGGCGCTGCGGGCCATCGGCCGGGACGCCGTCGGCCCCTACCAGGCGCTGCTCGACCCGTCCGCGCGACGCGGCCCCGCGGCGCCGGGCGCCGGCGGCGCGCTGGCCGGTGAGTCTCCGGTGCCGGGCGCCGAGGTGTCGCTGACCGCGGCCGGGCCGTCGTTGGTCCCGGAGCTGGCGTTCCTGCCGGAGCCGCCGCTGGCGGCCGTTGAGCCGACCGTTGCCGGCGGTGAGCCGCGAGTGCCAGTCGGTGAGGGCTCGCTGCTGCCCGAGCGGCTGACCGCCGCCGAGCTGCCCCTGATTCCGGGGCCCGGGCCGCGGCCCGGGCCGCCGCTGGCGGCCGCCGTGGCCTCGGCCGGGCCGTCGGACGGCGACCTGCTGCCCGAGGTGGAAGGCGGCCTCGGCCTGCCGCCCGGCGCGTCGGGCCAGTCCGGCGCGTCCGAAGAGGAGAGGTGAGCCCGCGCATGACGACCACGGTCGGTTTCCTCTACCCCGGGTACTCCGCGGAGGACGACTTCCCGCGGATGGCGTCGCTGCTCAACGCGGCCGGCGACGACGTCGCGCTGCCCCTGGTGCACACCGACATCGGCACCGACGCGCACCGGGTGGACGCGCTGCTCGAGATGGGCTCGGTCGACCGGCTGACGGCCGTGGTCGGCGAGCTGACCGGCGCCGGAGCCGAGGCCGTGGTCTGGGCCTGCACCAGCGCCAGCTTCGTCTACGGCTGGGAAGGCGCCGGGGATCAGGTGCGCCGCCTGGGCGCCTCAGTGGACCGGCCGGCGTCCAGCACCTCGTTCGCCTTCGCCCGCGCCGCGGCGGCGCTCGGCCTGCGGCGGGTGGCGGTCGCGGCCACCTACCCGACGGACGTGGCCACGCTCTTCGTCGACTTCCTGCGCGCCGCAGGCATCGAGGTGGTGGCGATGCGGGGCAGCGGCATCATCACGGCCGCCGAGGTGGGCACCTGGGGCCGCGACGAGGTGCTGCGGCTCGCCCGAGCCGGCGACCATCCGGAGGCCGAGGCCGTGCTGCTGCCGGACACCGCGCTGCACACGGCGGCCTGGCTCCCCGAACTCGAGGCGGCGCTCGGCAAGCCGGTGCTCACCGCCAACCAGGTCACCGCCTGGGAGGGGCTGCGGCTGCTCGCCCACACGGCCGCACCCTGTCCGGCGATGGGCTCACTCTTCGCCGGCTGACCCCACCCCGGGCTGCTAGCCGGCCAGTCCGCGCCGGTGGCTCTTGCCGCCGGTGCGGAACGCGTGGATCGCGATCTCCCGGTCCCCGGCCGCCCTGACGGCCTCCTCCCACGTCAACGCCCGCTCCCCGACCGCGAACAGCGGGCCGGTCTCCCGGTCGCCGACCAGCTCCGCGAGCAACGCCCCGGCCCGCTCGCTGAACTGGGCGGCGACGGTTCTCAACTCCCGCTCACCGAGGCCGACATCCGTCACCTCGAGCGACAGCAGATCGTGCACCCGGACCTCGCTCTCCCACAGCAGCGCCCAGAGCGCGCGGTGCACGACGGGGGTGTCCTCGTCCTGGAGAAGTTCCTTGAGCTGAGCAAGTGTGATGTTCTCAACAGTGATCGTCATGGCTGCGAAGTATGGCCAAATCATCACACGGAGTACAGGGTTTGGCGACAAGCCGCCGCGCTCCACCACGCGTTTCTCGTCGTGAACCTGACCACTGTGACGGGATTCACCACGGCGGCCGGCCATCGTCGACCGCAACCGGAGGTGGCGTGGACGCACGGCAGTTGGAGTACTTCCTGGCCATCGTCGAACACGGGGGTTTCAGCCGGGCCGCCGCCGCGCTGCACGTGGCGCAGCCCTCGCTCTCCCAGTCGATGGCCAACCTGGAGGCCGAACTCGGCGTGGCGCTCTTCCACCGGGTCGGCCGCGGCGCGGTCCTCAGCGCCGCCGGCGCCGAACTGCTCGGCCCCAGCCGGCAGGTGCTGCGCGATCTGGCGGCCGTCCGCGACACCGCGGCCGCGCTGCGCGGCCGGCGCCGCGGCACCGTCGAGATCGCCACCATGCCGTCGCCCGGCATCGAGCCGCTGACCACCCTGGTGCGGGCCTTCGCCGCGCGGCACCCGGGCCTCACGGTCAGCGCCAGGGCCGCCTTCACCCCGGACGAGGTGCTGGCCCTGGTGCGGGACGGCGCCTGCGAGGTGGGGCTGCTCGGCTCGGCCACCCGGGTCCACGCGCCCGGCCTCACGGTGCTGGAGCTGGCCGAGCAGCCGTTCGCGGTGGTCGCGCCGCCGGACGGCCCCTTCGAGGACGGCGTCGAGGTCGAGCCGGCGCGGCTCGCCGGCCGGGCGCTGATCGCCTCGCGGCCCGGCAGCCTGATGCGGAGCATCGTGGACGACATCCTCGCCAGCGTCGCCGACACCCGGGTCGCCGCGGTCGTCGACCACCGGACGTCCATCCTGCCGCTGGTCCTGGCCGGCGTCGGGGTCGCGGTGCTGCCCTCGGCGTGGATCCCGCTGGCCCGCCGCTGCGGCGCGGTCGCGGCGCCGATCGCCGGCACGGCGCGCCTGCGGGTGGCGCTGGTCGCCCGCCCAACCCACCTGACGCCGGCGGCCGACGCGTTCCTGCGCGTCGCCGCGTCCCATCGTCCCGACCTATGACCCCGATCGGCAACACGTCTTGGACGGCGCCGGGTTCGACGCGGTGCACTCGAACTCCCGCCAGCGAACCGAACCCTCGGGAGCCGCCATGCCCCCCGCCCAGGTCCCCTCCGTGTTCCGCATCGCCGCCATCCCGGGCGACGGCGTCGGCGCCGAGGTCGTCGCCGCCGGCCGCGAGGTCCTCGACGCCCTGGCCGCCGGCTCCGGCGGCCGGTTCGCCTTCGCCTGGGAGGAGTTCGACTGGGGCTGCGACCACCACGCCCGCACCGGCCTGATGATGGCCGAGGACGGCCTGGAACGGCTGCGCGAGTTCGACGCGATCTACTTCGGCGCGGTCGGCTGGCCGACCGTCCCCGACCACGTCAGCCTCTGGGGGCTCAGGCTGCGGATCTGCCAGAGCTTCGACCAGTGGGCCAACGTCCGCCCCGTCCACTTCCTGCCGGGCGTGCGGAGCCCGCTGCGGAGCGCCGACGAGCACGACCTGGACTGGGTCGTGGTCCGCGAGAACAGCGAGGGCGAGTACGCGGGTCTCGGCGGCCGCAACCTCGCCGCCCGCGGCCGGGGCGGCGAAGTCGCCGTCCAGTCGGCGCTGTTCACCGAGGTCGGCTGCGAACGGATCATCCGCTTCGCCTTCGACCTGGCCAGGACACGGACCCGCCGCAAGGTCTCCAGCGTGACGAAGAGCAACGCCCTCCAGTACGGCATGGTGCTGTGGGACGACGTCTTCCGCCGCGTCGCCGCCGACTACCCGGACGTCGAGACCGAGAGCGTGCTGGTCGACGCGATGGCCGCGAGGTTCGTCCTCCGCCCGCAGGACCTGTCGGTCGTGGTGGCCTCCAACCTCAACGCCGACATCCTCTCCGACCTCGGCAGCGCCCTGGCCGGCAGCCTCGGCCTGGCCTCCAGCGCCAACCTCAACCCCGAACGGCGCTTCCCCAGCATGTTCGAACCCGTCCACGGCTCCGCCCCCGACATCGCCGGCCGCGGCCTCGCCAACCCCATCGGCGCGATCGGCAGCGCGGCCCTGATGCTCGACCACCTCGGCCTCCCCGACGAGGCCGCCCGCCTCCACCAAGCCATCCACACCACCACCCGCACCGGCACCCTCCCCCGAGACCTCGGCGGCACGGCCACCACGGCAGCCACCACCCAGGCCATCATCACGGCCCTGCCCTGACCCGACCCCGCGCCCGGGCCCGGCGCGGCTGGCACACCCACGGCCGCGCCCCGACCGCTGCCTGCGGCGCCCTTCCGCGGCTTCGCCACCCCCGCGGCGGCCCGCCGCGCCGCGCTTCGCGC
>NZ_BAAGPR010000041.1:0-61159 GCF_054783955.1 Streptomyces mayteni
CGCGCGCGACGGCCTACCTGGACGCGTACTTCGAGAGCCGGGAGCCGATCAGCGGCGACCGCTGCGGCGGCGTGGACGAAGGGCTGCTCGCCGGCTTCGGGCGGCGCGCGGGCCGCACCGTCGGCTACGCGGCCCAGCTCGGCACCCGGACGACGCCCGCCGGCTACCGCACCGCGGCCCGGCTGATCCGGCTCGCCGGCCGGCTCGGCCACCCGGTGCTGACCCTCGTCGACACGCCGGGCGCCGCCAACGACGCGGCGGCCGAACGGGCCGGCGCCGGGCCGGCCATCGCCGACCTGTTCGCGGCCGTGGCCACCTCGCCGGTGCCGGTCACCTCGCTGCTGATCGGCGAGGGCGGCTCGGGCGGCGCGTTGGCGCTGGCCGCGCCGGGCAACACCTGGGCCACCCCCGACAGCTACTTCGCCGTCATCAACCCCGAGGCCGCGGCCGCCATCCTCAAACGCCCGCCGGGCGCCGCCGAGACCACCGCGGACGAACTCCGCCTTCGCCCCCAGGACCTGGTCGAACTGGGCGTGGTCCGCGGCATCGTACGACCGGCCTGACCGGCCGAGGGGCCCCCACCGTCGTCTGCGGAGCGCGCGGGGCGCGGAGCCGATGCCCGCCAGGGGCGGGGGTGCGGGCTCGGCGTCCCGCCGGGCGGTCCGCTCGCGCGGAGTGCGCAGCCGCGCGGGGGCGCGTCCCCCGGGCGAGCGGGCCCACGCCCACCGAGGGGCGGATGGTGCGGAGCGCGGGCCGCAGGTCGGCTGCGGGGTTGCGCTGACGCGGAGCGCGCCGCTGCGCGGGGCGTCCTGCCTGCTGCGCGTGGGGCCAGGCCCACCAGGGGGCCGGAGTGCGGGTCCGGCGTGCCGCCGGGGTTCCGCTGACGCGGCGTGCGGGCGCGACCACCGGCGAACGGCCCGGCGCGGCTGGCCCGCTGCGCGGGGGTGCGGCCCCCGGGCGAGCGGGCCCAGGCCGCCGGGAGGGCGGAGCATCCGCTCGGGTCCCGTCGGGTGGTCCGCGGGCGCGGGCGGTACGCGGATGCGACCGCCGACGAGTGGTCGGGCGCGGCTGGCCCCGCCGGTAGGCGGCGGCACGTTGTCCCCGCTGTGCGGGTCCGGCGTCCCGCTGGGTGGTCTGCTGGCGTGGATGGCGGGGCTTGGCTACTTGCGACGTGTGGGCGTGGGCGCTGGTGCGGGCCCCCGCCCGCTGCGCGGGCAGGCCCACGGGCGTGGAGCATGGCCCCGCGACGCAGGGCGGACCTCCGCAGGGCGCCGACCGGCTGGTGCACACGCGGGCCGCGTGGGGGCCCCGCCGGTAGGCGGCGGCACGTTGTCCCCGCTGTGCGGGGGCGGTCCGGCCCCGCTGCGCGGGTCCGGCGTCCCGCTGGGTGGTCTGCTGGCGTGGATCGTGGGGTTCGGCTACTTGCGACGTGTGGGCTTGGGCGCTGGTGCGGGCCCCCGCCCGCCGCGCGGGCCCCGCCGGTAGGCGGCGGGTCGGGCATGCGGTCCGGCGCGTCGGCTGGACGCGCTGCGTGGGGCGGAAGGTGAACGGCGGGTGGTCGCCGTCCGGGCCGACCACGGCGCGCCCGTCCACGATCGCGGCGCTCATCCCACCTGATGTCGGTGAGGCCGTACGCCGCAGCCGGTGCTCGGTACACAGGCTGGCGGCGGGATCCCGCGTGAACGCGGAGCCGCGGGACAGCGGCGACGCGGTCGCCGATCGGCACGGGGCGGTCGAGCCAGCGCCGCGAACCCCGCGCCGCGAACCCCGCGCCGCTGATCGCCCGCTCGGCACCCCCGTTGGTCGGCCGAGCGGACGTGCGGCCCCTGTTCGGCCCCCGTTACGGTCGAACGCCGGCACCGTAACCCCTCAACGGTGCCGGACGTCCGACCGGTCCCTGTGGGCCGGTAAGGCAATCAGACCATAGGCTGTGAATCGAGTCAACACGCAAATCGACGATCGCAATCGACCTCGCGCAAATCTCGATGTGGACGCCCGGCCTGGGTAAGGTCAGGGGAACGCCCGGGGAGCGATAGGAGCTGTCAGGTGGGGGAGAACAACGAGGTCACCGCCGCGGGGATCGCCAGACTGGCCGGCGTCGGCCGCGCCGCCGTCAGCAACTGGCGACGCCGCTACGAGAACTTTCCACGCCCGGTCGGCGGCAGCGAGGCCAGTCCCACCTTCCCGCTCGACGCCGTCGAGCACTGGCTGCGCGACCAGGGCAAGCTGGCCGAGATCCCGGTCAGGGAACGCCTCTGGCAGCTCGTCGAGTCCGACCGCGTCGGCCCGGCCGACGCCGTCGCCAGGGCCGGCGAACAACTCCTCGCCCACGGCGACGCCACCCCGGCCACCCCCGCGGGCGCCGGCGACCAGGCCGTGGCCACCGCCGCCCTCGCCACCGAACTCGGCCCCGACGGCGCCTACGAGTTCCTCCTCGGCCGCCACCTCGACGCCGCCGCCCGCCAGCTCACCCTCACCCCACCCGAAACCGCCGCCCTGATGGCCGCCATCGCGGGCCCCGCGGACTCCGTGCTCGACCCCGCCTGCGGCCCCTGCACCCTGCTCGCCGCCGCCCGCGCCCACGCCGACGGCAGCTGGCCGGTCGAGCTCTACGGCCAGGAGACCGACCACGCACTCGCCCGCCTCGGCGGCCTCCGCCTCGCCCTGCGCGGCACCGCCACCGTCCACATCAGGGCCGGCGACAGCCTGCTCGCCGACGCCTTCCCCCGCCTCTCCGTCGACGCCGTGCTCTGCCACCCACCGTTCAACGAACGCAACTGGGGCCACGACGAACTCACCTACGACCCCCGCTGGGAGTACGGCCTCCCCGCCCGCGCCGAATCCGAACTCGCCTGGGTCCAGCACGCGTTGGCCAAACTCCGCCCGGGCGGCACCGGCGTGCTCCTGATGCCGCCCGCCGCCGCGTCCCGCCGCACGGGCCGCCGGGTCCGCGCCACCCTGCTGCGCCGCGGCGCGCTGCGCGCCGTCATCGCCCTGCCCGCCGGCGCCGCCCCACCACACAGCCTCCCCCTCCACCTCTGGGTCCTCCGCAGGCCGGCCGCCACCGCGACCGCCACCCCGGCCCCCCGCCTGCTGCTCGTCGACACCGCCACCGCCCACCGCGCCCAGGCCCGCGTCGGCCTCGACTGGCCGACCCTGCGCCATACCGTCCTCGACGCCTGGCACGACTTCGACCGCCACGGCGACCTGCCCGAGCGTCCAGGCGTCCACCGCGCGCTGCCCGTCATCGACCTGCTCGACGACGAGGTCGACCTCGCACCCGCCCGCCACCTGCCGCCGCCCGCCCAGACCAGCGGCACCAACGCCCTCGCCGCCCTGCACCGCGAGCTCAACGCCACCCTGCGCCGCGGCCAGGACCTCGCGCCAGGACTCCCGGCCGGCGGCGAGGCCGCGCCAGGACCCCACTGGTCCACCGTCACCGTCGGCGAACTCGCCCGCACCGGCGCCCTCGAACTCCACCTCGCCACCGCCGCCGGCGACCCGCCGCCACCCGCCCGCCCAGGCGACGTCCTCGTCCCGCTCCTCGACGGCGAACGGGCCGCCCGCGTCGTCGCCGAGAACGAGGGCGGCATCGCCCCCGACCGGCACACCTGCCTGCTCAGGCCCGACCCGGACGCCCTCAACCCCTGGTTCCTCGCCGGCTTCCTGCGCGGCACCGCCAACACCCGACAGGCCAGCAGCTACGCGTCGAGCGCCACCCGCGTCGACGTCCGCCGCCTCCGGGTGCCCAGGCTCCCGCTCGCCACCCAACGCCGCTACGGCCGCCGCTTCGCCGAACTCGCCGCGTTCGAGACCGCCCTGCACCGCGCGGGGGAGCTCGGCAGGCGGCTCACCCAGGGCACCATCGACGGGCTCACCGAGGGCACCCTGCCGCCAGGACACTGAACCACCGCACCGAACCGCCGCCCCGAAGCCGAACCGCCGCCGGGGGACCGGTTATATGATCCTGCCGCAGCCGCCGAGGGGGAGTGACGATGTACGGCCCGCCACCCGTGTCGCCAGAACCACCCCGCCCCGCCGGCCCAGCCGGCTCCGGCGGCCCCGGCGCGAAGGCCATCGCCGTGCGCGTGGCCTTCGCCACCATCCCGACCCTGTCGCTCGGACTGCTCGCCTGGCTGCCCTCGCTCCGCTTCGCCCTGATCCGCCGCCGGAGCATCGACTGGGCCGTCTTCGGCCTCTTCTGCTCGCTCACGGCCGCCGAGATCATCCTCGTCGCCTACACCCCCGACGACGTGGACGACAACCTCAGCGCCTTCGTGGGCTTCTACTGCTTCGCCTACTTCATCGGCGCCACCATCCACGCCGTCCAGGCCGACCGCTTCCCCCGCGCCGACCGGCCCACCGGACACTGGCCGCCCCCCTACCCCACCACCACCGGCTACGGCTACCCGCCGCCCCAGCCCGCCGCCGGCTACCCCATGACGGCCGCCGCGCCCCCGCCGCACCCGGGGCCCGTCGAACCGAGCACCTCACCGCGGATGCGCCAGGTCGCCTCCGAACTCGACGAACTCGGCGAGTACCTGCGCCGCTCCGACGACCCGGGCCTGGACCGCCCGTGACCGGCGGCCGACTCCTCGCCGGACGCTACGAACTCACCGAACCCCTCGGCAAGGGCGGCATGGGCGAGGTCTGGTCGGGCCGCGACGTCGCGCTCGGCGGCCGCCGCGTCGCCGTCAAACTGCTGCACGCCGAACGCCTCGCCTCGCTCTCCGGCACCACCGACCCCGACGAACTGCGCCGCCGCTTCCTCCGCGAGTGCCGCGCCACGGCCCGCGTCGACCACCCGGGCCTGGTGGCCATCCACGACGCCGGCCGGGACGGCGAGGAACTCTTCCTCGTCATGCAGCTCATCGAGGGCTCCGACCTCGCCGACCACCTCGCAGAGCACGACCCCTACCCCTGGCCATGGGCCGTCGCCGTGCTCGCCCAGCTCTGCTCCGCGCTCGCCGCCGTGCACGCCGTCGCGATCGTCCACCGCGACCTCAAGCCGGGCAACATCATGATCCGCCACGACGGCCGCGCCACCATCCTCGACCTCGGCGTCGCCGCCGTCCGCGGCGACGGCGAGGACACCCGGCTCACCCGTACCGGCGCCATGGTCGGCACGCCCGTCTACATGGCCCCGGAACAGGCCGTCGGCGACCACCCGGTCGGAACCCCGGCCGACCTGTACGCGCTCGGCGCCATCGGCTACGAACTCCTCGCCGGCCAGGCCCCGTTCACCGCGCCCAACGCGGCCGGGCTGCTCTACAAGAAGCTGCACGAGGAACCGATCCCGGTGCAGCGGCTACGGCCGGACGCGCCGCCGCAACTCGCCGCCCTCATCCACCAACTGCTCGCCAGGGACCCGGCCGCCAGGCCGACCGACACCGGCCACGTCTTCACGGTCCTCGCGCCGCTGCTGCCCCAGCCGGGGCCGTCCGCCCCACCGGCCATCCCGATGGACCCGACCCGCCCCTTCTGGCACCCGATGGCCCCCTGGCCCCCGCGCACCGGCCCCCGCGACCCCGACCTGGGCACGGCACTCGACGAGGTCAAACGCCTGCTGTCGCTGGGCCGTTACCACCAGGTCGCCGAACTCCTCAGCCGCACCCTGCCGTTGGCGGCCGTCCGGTACGGCGAGAGCTCGACGATCGTGCGGAGCCTGCGGAAGCAGTACGCGGCGACGCTGCTCGACACGGGCCAGTACGCGAGGGCACTGCCCGAGATCCAACGCCTGACCCACGAGTTCACGGCCGAACGCGGCCCCTACGACCAGGTGGTCCTGCAACTCCGCGCCGACGAGCAGCTCTGCCTGCGGCAGTTGCACCAGCCGCGCTGAGGTCCCGATCTGACCAGAAGGCTCCCCTGCCAGGACTCGAACCTGGAAAATACGGACCAAAACCGCATGTGTTGCCAATTACACCACAGGGGAAAAATCGGGCAGAATGGCCTCTTGGTCAGACCGTTGAACCCGTGCCCAACACTATGCCAGCCCACCATCCCTCGATGCGACAGTAGAGATCAGCACCGTCCAGCACTCGGATGCTGAGGCAGCCTCGATAGCCCTCTCCCATGTTCTTCCTGTTGGTCCTGGGGTTGTGCCTCTTCAGCGTCGTCTTGGTGAATCGGTCGGGGCCCGCGGAGACGATCTCCTGCCAGAAGCGCATCGCCGCCATGTCGTCCGCGGTTTCGTGGATCTGAAGCTGAAAACGGAGACGTTCTGATGTGATCTCGAGGAGCCGCAGCCAAGCGAGGTAGACCTTGATCATCTCGGGGTCGCTGTTGACGAAGGTGACACGCTCGCGGACGCTGTACGACTTACTCTTGGAGCCTTCGGCCCAGTACAGACCCACGCCCACCAGGAACAGCTCGCGATCCGAGAGATGGCCGATGTCCTCCTGTGCGGCCAGCTTCACACCGCGACGAGCGAGGTCTCGCGTCCGCCGGTACGGCTCCCAACGCGCCTCCGACATTCGCCGGAGCCGCTCGGGCGGAGTGGCTGGCTTGGGCAGGTCCCGGACCCACAGGGACACCGAGCTCTTGGAGACGCCGAGCTCCGCGACGATCTCGTCGTACGTCCGGCCGGCCTCGCGCAGTTCCCGGGCCCTGGCGCGGAGGTCGTCCTTGGCGTTCGGGCGTCTGGTCCACTCCGGCGGTGGTTCGCCGACGAGGAGTTCGGTGAGGGCCCGGTTGTTGGTGACGTCGAGCCGCTGGCCGATCTCGCGTCTGCTCAGGCCGGCTCGGCGTAGTGCGATGGCGTGTTCCCGAAGCTCTGCCCGTGGCTGTTCTGGGTGGCGGTCCATGGTCGGCAGTCTCGGCAGCTTGGGCCGCTCGGGTGGTCGAAACCTCGATCGATTCACTAGTTCGAGTGCTTGTTCGGATGATGTGATCGTCGGTGTGCGGCCGGGCGTGCCCGCCCACCCGAATCGACGGGATCCGGCGCTTAGGCTGGTCGCTATGAATGAGACGGGGGCGGGCAGTACCACCACGGCCGGGGGGTTTCGGCTGTGGTGGTGGACGCGGCGCCGGAGCGTCGTGGTGGATGTGGCGATCGCGCTGATCTCCATGGGGGAGTGCATCGTGCGCGGCTTCGGCTTCGCCACCACGACCGGGCTGCCGGCGGCGCTCGTCGTGGTGCCGCTGGCGGTCGCCGGCGGCTCGGTGGTGCTGCGGCGCCGCTATCCGGTGGCCGTGATCCTGGTGTCCATCTCGATGCTGCCGGCCAGCCCCGGCACCACCATGGCGCTGGTCGCGCTCTACACGTTGGCCACCACGGACGCGCCGCGGCGCGTCATCGGGGTGCTGACCGCGATGCAGGGCCTCGGCACCGGCATCGTCTTCTACCTCCTGATGGACCAGGACGCCGGCCTGCGCGCGCAGCCGATGCCGGCCTGGTTCCCGCCGCTGGTGGCCACCGTGTTCGGCGTGGTGTCGGCGGTGCCGCCGGTGTTGCTCGGGCTCTACGTGCGGGCGCGGCGGCGGCTGGTGGAGTCGCTGCGGGACCGGGCCTTCGGCCTGGAGCGGGAGCTCGCGCTGCTGGCCGAGCGGGCCGAGGAGCGGGCCGAGTGGGCGCGGGGCGAGGAGCGGCGGCGGATCGCGCGGGAGATGCACGACGTGGTGGCGCACCGGGTGAGCCTGATGGTGGTGCACGCGGCGGCGTTGCAGGCGGTGGCGGTGAAGGACCCGGAGAAGGCGGAGCGGAACGCGGGGCTGATCGGGGACATGGGTCGGCAGGCGCTGACGGAGCTGCGGACGATGCTCGGCGTGCTGCGCAGCGGTTCGGCTACCGGGAGCCCGGACGGCGTCTCGGGGGTCAACGGTGCCGCCGCCGCGGACGGCGCGGTCGAGGCGTCGTCCAGGCTGGCCGAGCTGGCGGTGGCGGCCGGTGGTGAGCGGGGGGCGCGGGAGGAGTCGGGTCCCGGTCCGGTGCTCGGCGAGGTGGCGGTGCTGGTGGACCAGTCGCGGGCGGCCGGGATGACGGTGGATCTCGATGTCGAGGGCGAGCCGCGGGACTATCCGGCGCAGGTGGAGGCGACGGCGTACCGGGTGGTTCAGGAGGCGCTGACCAACGTGCACAAGCACGCGGCCGGTGCGGCGGCCCGGGTGCGGGTGGCGCACCGGGAGGACGAGGTGGCGGTGCTGGTGCAGAACGAGGCGCCGGCGGGTGGCGCGGCCGCGGGTGACGGGGCCCGGCTGCCGAGCGGGGGGAACGGGCTGCTCGGGATGCGGGAGCGGGTGACGGCGTTGGGTGGCGGGTTCGTCTCGGGGCCGACGTCGGCCGGTGGGTTCCGGGTCTCGGCGGTGATCCCGGCCCGTTCGGTGGCGGCGGCCGGTGCCTGAGGTGCCGGCGGGGCCTGAGGTGTCCGAGGGGCCCGATGGGCCGGCGGAGACCGTCGGTCCCGGGCTGTTCGATCGGGCGTTCGCCGCGGATCCGTATCCGGCGTACGCCTGGCTGCGCGAGCACGCGCCGGTGCACCGGGCGGTGCTGCCGAGCGGTGTCGAGGCGTGGCTGGTGACCCGGTACGCGGACGCCAGGCGGGCGCTGGCGGATCCCAGGCTGAGCAAGAATCCGGGGCGGCACAGCGCGGCCGAGCACGCCGAGGGGCGGGTGGGGATCCCTGGGGAGCGCGGCGCGAACGTGATGACGCACCTGTTGAACATCGATCCGCCGGACCACACGCGGCTGCGGCGGTTGGTGTCGGCGGCGTTCACGCCGCGTCGGGTGGCGGGGTTCGAGCCGCGGGTGCGGGAGCTGACCGGGCGGTTGGTGGACGGTTTCGCGGGGCGCGGCTCGGCGGATCTGATCGGGGAGTTCGCGTTCCCGCTGCCGATCTACGCGATCTGCGATCTGCTGGGGGTGCCGGCGGCCGACCAGGAGGACTTCCGGCGGTGGGCGGGGATGATGCTGCACACCTCGGGGAAGCGCGGGGGGGTGGGGCGCGCGGTGCGGGGGATGCGCGGGTATCTGGGGGAGTTGATCCACCGCAAGCGGGGGGATCTCGGCGACGACCTGATCTCGGATCTGATCCGGGCCTCGGACCACGGTGAGCAGTTGACCGAGGAGGAGGCGGCGGCGATGGCGTTCATCCTGCTGTTCGCCGGCTTCGAGACGACGGTGAACCTGATCGGGAACGGGGTGCTCGCGCTGCTGCGGCATCCGGCGGAGCTGGCCAGGATGCGGGCCTGGGTGGCGGCCGGGGACGAGGAGCGGTTGGCGGTGGCCGTCGAGGAGTTGCTGCGTTACGACGGGCCCGTGGAGCTGGCGACCTGGCGGTTCGCGAGTGAGTCGCTGACGTTGGGCGGGCGGCGGGTGGAGCGCGGCGATCCGGTGCTCGTGGTGTTGGCGGCGGCCGACCGGGATCCGGCGCGGTTTCCCGAGCCGGACCGGCTCGACCTGGGGCGGACGCGGAATCCGCATCTGGGGTACGGCCATGGGATCCACTACTGCCTGGGGGCGCCGTTGGCGCGTCTGGAGGCGCGGGCGGCGCTCGGGGAGTTGTTGTCCAGGCTGCCGGATCTGCGGTTGGCGGCGGACGTGGTCGAACTCCGGTGGCGGGGTGGGCTGATCATGCGTGGGCTGCGCGAACTGCCGGTGGCGTTCACCGCCGAGCCGATGGTGGGCCGTGACGGAGCGTCAGCGATGTGATCCACACGTGATCTTGGTGGGATTGACTTGTGATCGTGTGGCAGGGGGAGCTAGGTTCCCCTCAACCGCATCAATGTTCGTTTTGGGAGGCCCTTCAGATGCGCTCCGGGACTGGTCGTCATCGTCGCCCGCGACAGGCTCCGGCCTTTGTCGTCGCTGCCGGGGTCACCGGCGCGGGCATAGCCCTGCCGCTCTTGGGCGCCGGGGCAGCCAACGCCGTGAGTGACGAGACGTGGGACAGCGCCGCGCAGTGCGAGAGCGGTGGCGTGTGGAGCGCCAACCAGGGCAACGGCCGGTACGGCGGGCTCCAGCTCACCCTGGACGACTGGGAGCGGTACGGCGGCCGCGAGTTCGCCATGCGCCCCGACCTGGCGAGCCGGTTCCAGCAGATCACGGTCGCCGGCCGGATGCTCGCGGACCGCGGCGAGCAGGCGTTCCCCGGCTGCGCGGTGCTGACCGGCCTGTGGCCGGAGTTCCGCGACGAGCCGGGCGACGACATCGACTGGGCGGAGGAGGCCGAGGAGGCCCAGGCCGAGGAGGAGATCGGCGGCCCCGAGGACTCGACGACCGCGCCGTCGGACGACGCCACCGCCACGCCCGACGCGTCGGCCACGCCGACCGTCCCGGCCGACCCGAGCGGCCCCGCCGAGTCGGGTGGGCCGGGCGCCGGTGAGTCGGCCGAGGGGTCCCGCGAGGGCGGGGCGTCGGGCGACACGGCGACCGAGCGGGCGGAGCACGACTCCGACACGGCCCGGATCAGGGAGCTGTTGAAGCGGCTGCGGGACCTCGACGTGCCCCGGCCAGGCGACGAGGAGCGGGCCGGGGCCGAGTCCTCAGGCGCCACCCAGACCCCGCGGGCCCCGGAGGCCACCGAGTCGACCGGGAGCGCCGAGGCCCCGGAGGCCACCGAGTCGACCGGGGCTCCGGAGGCGACCGGTGGCGCCGGCTCGTCGGGCGCCGGCACCAAGGGCCCCTCGCTGTTGGACATTCCGGGCGACAGCGGCGGCATCTCCGGCAGTTGGGTCGATCTCTACCGCTCCAGCCAATCGGGCATTACCGACAATGTCGACGATACCGTCGGCGACATTCTCGGCGACCAGCAGGGCGACTTGAGCTCCACCGGCCGTTAAGGCGGGTCGCCCCACGGTGACTTCACCCGGGCATCGGATGTGACCATCGTCTCTTTCGCCCCACGCGTGTCAGCCTGCCCCGAACTGCCCGATTCTCTTGTGACCTGCGGGAGTTGAGCGTTCCCGCTGTCAAGTGCTCGCGAGCGCGCGATCTTCATCGTTCTTGAATCGTTAGGCGGGGTGTGTTTAGTGTCCCCCGCTCGGCTTTCGCGTCGGGCACCGAGGCCGTAACGCCGAATCCTGCCGCCGGCCTGGGGGACCACCATCGCGCACCACCGCAGGCAGGAGCGGGGGACCCACCACGCCCGGCGGCCACCGTGGCCGGGCCGTGGCCGTCGCGCCGTGCCCTCGCGGGCCGGACCGACTCGGGGTGAAGTCGCGGGGGGCCAGCGCTCCCCGAGGCCGGGCAACTCACCACGCCCGAACCCGACAGCTCACCTCGTAGGCGTCGGTGAGAAGGAACCTCATGCTGTTCAGGGGCAATGGTCGTCACCGTCGTCCGTCCCGGCCGACCCGCATAGCCACCGCGGCCGGCGTCACCGGCGCCGCCGTCGCCATCCCGATGCTCTCCGCCACCGGCGCGAGCGCCGCCTCCGTCGACACCTGGGACGCCGTCGCCCAGTGCGAGTCCGGCGGCGACTGGGCCATCAACACCGGCAACGGCTACTACGGTGGCCTCCAGTTCTCCGCGTCCAGCTGGGCGGCCGCCGGCGGCACCCAGTACGCCGAGCGCGCCGACCTCGCCACCAAGGACCAGCAGATCGCCGCCGCCGAGGTGCTGCTCTCCATGCAGGGCCCCGGCGCCTGGCCCGTCTGCGGCGCCCAGGCCGGCCTCTCCGCCGGCGGCGAGTCGCCCTCCGTCGACCCGAACGCCTCGGGCTCGGGCGCCGAAGAGGTCGCCCCGGCCCCCGAGGCCCCCGCTCCCGAGGCCCCCGCCGCGCCCGAGGAGCAGCCGGCTCCCGAGGCCCCGGCCGTCGAAGCCCCAGTCGTTGAGGAGGGCGCTCCGCTCTCCGCCGAGGTCGAGGTCGAGGGTGACGGCTCCAGCTACACCGTCAAGGCCGGCGACACCCTCTGGGCCATCGCCGAGGCGCACGACACCACCTGGCGCGAGATCTTCGGCGACAACGGGTCCGTCATCGGCGACGACCCCGACCTGATCCTCCCGGGCCAGAAGCTCACCCTGTAACGGCTGCCGACCGCTCAGGGCACGGGCCCCGGCACGCGCGTCGCGCGTGCCGGGGCCCGTCTCGTTCCGGGGTCGCGCGGGGATTTTCTTCACCTTGTAAACAAAAAGATGCCATCCCCTCTGAGCTGCGCGTTCATGCCGATGTGGGGAGACTGTGGCGGGCTGGAGGACGGTCCCGCACCACGAGCCGGTTAGGCTCAGGGGGCTGAAGACAGCTGAAGACGTAAAGACGATCCTTTGACCGAAGGAGACCCCCCGTGCCGTCCATCGATGTCGTCGTAGCGCGCGAGATCCTCGACTCGCGAGGCAACCCCACGGTCGAGGTCGAGGTCGGCCTCGACGACGGCAGCACCGGCCGCGCGGCGGTGCCCTCCGGCGCCTCCACCGGCGCCTTCGAGGCCCTTGAGCTGCGGGACGGGGACCAGAGCCGCTACCTCGGCAAGGGCGTGGAGAAGGCCGTGCTCGCCGTCATCGAGCAGATCGGCCCCGAGCTGGTCGGCTACGACGCCACCGAGCAGCGGCTGATCGACCAGGCCATGTTCGACCTGGACGCCACCGCCGACAAGTCGTCGCTCGGCGCCAACGCCATCCTCGGCGTCTCGCTGGCCGTCGCGCACGCCGCGTCCGAGTCCCGCGACCTGCCGCTCTTCCGCTACCTCGGCGGCCCGAACGCGCACCTGCTGCCGGTGCCGATGATGAACATCCTCAACGGCGGCGCGCACGCCGACTCCAACGTGGACATCCAGGAGTTCATGATCGCGCCGATCGGCGCCGAGTCGTTCTCCGAGGCGGTCCGCTGGGGCGCCGAGACGTACCACACCCTCAAGAAGGTCCTGAAGGAGCGCGGCCTGGGCACCGGCCTGGGCGACGAGGGCGGCTTCGCGCCGAACCTGGAGTCCAACCGCGAGGCGCTCGACCTGATCGTCGAGGCCATCCAGAAGGCCGGCTACACCCCGGGCCAGGACATCGCGCTGGCGCTCGACGTGGCCGCCACCGAGCTCTACTCGGACGGCGTCTACACGCTGGAGGGCAAGGCGCACACCGCCGAGGAGCTGACCGCGTACTACACCGAGCTGGTGCGCGACTACCCGCTGGTGTCCATCGAGGACCCGCTGAGCGAGGAGGACTGGGAGGGCTGGGGGACCCTGACCGCCGCCCTCGGCGACAAGGTGCAGATCGTCGGCGACGACCTGTTCGTCACCAACCCCGAGCGGCTGCAGCGCGGCATCGACTCCGCCGCGGCCAACGCGCTGCTGGTGAAGGTCAACCAGATCGGCTCCCTCACCGAGACCCTGGACGCCGTCGAGCTGGCCCAGCGCAACGGCTTCAAGTGCATGATGTCCCACCGCAGCGGCGAGACCGAGGACGTCACCATCGCGGACCTGGCCGTCGCCACCAACTGCGGCCAGATCAAGACCGGCGCCCCGGCCAGGTCCGAGCGGGTCGCCAAGTACAACCAGTTGATGCGGATCGAGGAGATCCTGGACGACGCCGCCGTCTACGCCGGCCGCAGCGCCTTCCCGCGCTTCCGCGACTGACCCGCCGTTCGTCGTACACCCGTCCCCGCCATCCGTCCCTTACGGTGGCGGGGACACGCTTACTCGGCCCCGCGGGGCCGCAACGGCAGGCCGAAGAGGGAGGCGACGTGGCCGCGGACCGGGACCGGTTCTCCACCGCCACCAGGCTCAGGTTGCTCGGCGAACAGGCGGCGGAGCGCGTCTACCGTGCGCAGAGCCGCCGTCTCGAGGCCAAGCCGCGCCGTGGCCGGCTCACCGGGCGGGCCGCGGTGCTCGCCCTGGTGGTCTGCACGCTGATCGTCGCGCTGGCGTATCCGCTGCGCCAGTACGTCCAGCAGCGCTCCGAGATCGACGACCAGCGCCGGCTGGCCGAGGAGGCCGAGCGCCGGGTCGAGGAGCTGCGGGACGAGAAGGCCAGATGGCAGGACGACGCCTATGTGCGGCGGCAGGCGCGTGAGCGGCTGCGGTACCTGCTGCCCGGCGAGACCGGCTACGTGCTGCCGGCCGACCCCTCGGCCGACGGCGCCGCGACCGACGGCGACCGCCCGCGCCCCCGGGGTGCGACGCCGGCCGTCCGGCCCTGGTACGAGAATCTGTGGGACGGCGTCGACCGCGCCGACGCGGTGGGCCGGGACCGCTGAGTTCCCCTCCGCCCCGCCGCGACCCGCCCTTACGAGCCGACGAGGCGACAGCGACCAGCATGGACCCCACGCCCCCGACCACGCCCCCGACCCCGACCGACGCCGCCACCGTCCAGGCACAGCTCGGCCGTCCGCCGCGCGGGCTGCGCGCCGTGGCGCACCGCTGCCCGTGCGGCAACCCCGACGTGGTGGAGACCGCGCCCCGGCTGCCGGACGGCACGCCGTTCCCCACCACCTACTACCTGACGTGCCCGCGCGCCGCCTCCGCCATCGGCACCCTGGAGGCCGACGGCGTGATGAAGGAGATGACGGCCCGGCTGGCGGAGGACCCGGAGCTGGCCGCCGCCTACCGGGCCGCGCACCAGGACTACCTGGCGCGCCGGGACGCCATCGAGGTGCTGCCCGGCTTCCCGAGCGCCGGCGGCATGCCGGACCGGGTCAAGTGCCTGCACGTGCTGGTCGCGCACGCGCTGACGGCCGGCCCCGGGGTGAACCCGCTGGGGGACGAGGCCCTTTCCATGCTGCCCGAGTGGTGGCGGAAGGGGCCCTGCGTGGCCAGGCCGGCCGAGCCGACGTCCCAGACGGTCTTCGAGAGGGAGGAGGCGCCATGACGACGGCCGCCGCCATCGACTGTGGCACCAACTCCATCCGGCTGCTGATCGCCGACGCCGACCCGGCGACCGGCCGGCTCACCGACCTCGACCGGCGGATGGAGATCGTCCGGCTCGGCCAGGGCGTGGACCGCACCAGGCGGCTCGCCGCCGACGCGCTGGAGCGCACCTTCGCGGCCTGCCGCGAGTACGCGGCCGCGATCGAGGCGCACGGCATCACGCCCGACCGGGTGCGGTTCGTCGCCACCTCGGCCACCAGGGACGCCGCCAACCGGGACGAATTCACCGGCGGCGTCGAGAAGATCCTGGGCGTCGCCCCCGAAGTGGTCACCGGGGACGTGGAGGCCGCGCTGTCGTTCACCGGCGCCACCCGGGAGCTGACCGGTCTGCCCGGGCTCACCCCGCCCTACCTGGTAGTGGACATCGGCGGCGGCTCCACCGAGTTCGTGCTCGGCGACGAGGCGGTGCGGGCCGCCCGCAGCGTGGACATCGGCTGCGTGCGGCTGACCGAGCGGCACCTGCTGCGCGAGGGCGGGATCGTCGATCCTCCGGGGCCCGAGCTGGTCGACGCCATCGCGGCCGACATCGACGCCGCGCTCGAACTGGCCGCCGAGCGGGTGCCGTTGACCGAGACCCACACCCTGGTGGGGCTCGCCGGCTCGGTCACCACGGTGGCCGCGATCGCCCTCGGCCTGCCGGGCTACGACTCGGCCGCCATCCACCACGCGCGGATCCCGGTGGAGCGGGTGCGGGAGATCACGGAGCGGCTGCTCGCCGCCAGCCACGCGGAGCGGGCCGCGATCCCGGTGATGCACCCGGGCCGGGTCGACGTGATCGGCGCCGGGGCGTTGGTGCTGCTCAAGGTCATGGAGCGGACCGGGGCCCGGGAAGTGCTGGTCAGCGAGCACGACATCCTGGACGGCATCGTCTGGCACGCCCTGGAAGGGCGCCGGCCGGAAGCCTCCTGACGTTCTCGGCTCGTGAAGTTTTTCACATGGGGATCGGCCCCGAATCCACCCCGCTGGGGGCGTTCGGGGCCGGATTGTCCGCCAACCGCCGGTTCGCGCCCCGGCGATGGGCCATCGGCGGCCGGCCGCGATCGGCGTCCGACGGCGCCGCCTGGCGGTCGCCTGGCGGTCGCCTGGCGGTCGCCTGGCGGTCGAAAGGGCCGCTGAGGAGCGGCTTCGCCGTCGGGGCGGGGGCCGGCGGGCGGCAAGCGGCGCAAAGGGCCGCGCAGTGTAGCAGAACACCCGAGCAAGCTTGTGAAGCCCCTCACGAGGGGGGTGGGGAGGTCGGGTGGATACTCGATGGCATGAGCACCACGGAGCGTCCCCGAATCCTCGTCGTAGGTGGTGGGTACGTCGGCATGTACGCGGCCCGCCGCATCCTCAAGAAGATGCGTTACGGCGAAGCCACCGTCACCGTCGTCGACCCGCGCTCGTACATGACCTACCAGCCGTTCCTCCCCGAGGCCGCGGCCGGGAGCATCTCCCCGCGTCACGTCGTGGTGCCGCTGCGGCGAGTGCTCCCCAAGGCCGAGGTCCTCACCGGCCGCGTCACCTCCATCGACCAGGACCGCAGGGTCGCCACGGTGGCGCCCCTCGTCGGCCAGCCGTACGAGGTCCCCTTCGACTACCTGGTGGTCGCGCTCGGCGCGGTCTCCCGCACCTTCCCGATCCCCGGCCTCGCCGAGCAGGGCATCGGCATGAAGGGCGTGGAGGAGGCCATCGGCCTCCGCAACCACGTGCTCGAGCAGCTGGACAAGGCCGACTCCACCACCGACGAGGCCGTCCGCCGCAAGGCGCTCACCTTCGTCTTCGTGGGCGGTGGCTTCGCCGGCGCCGAGACGATCGGCGAGGTCGAGGACATGGCGCGGGACGCCACCAAGTACTACCCCTCCGTCAAGCGCGAGGACATGCGCTTCGTCCTGGTGGACGTGGCCGAGCGGATCCTCCCCGAGGTCGGGCCCAAGCTCGGCGAGTGGGGTCTCGAGCACCTGAAGGCGCGCGGCATCGAGGTGCACCTGAAGACCTCGCTGAAGTCCTGCGTGGACGGGCACGTCGAGCTCAGCAACGACGTGGTGGCCGACTCCCACACCATCGTGTGGACCGCGGGCGTCAAGCCCAACCCGGCGCTGGCCCGCTACGGCCTGCCGCTCGGCCCGCGCGGTCACGTGGACACCCGGCCCACCCTCCAGGTGGCCGGCACCGACTACATCTGGTCGGCCGGCGACAACGCCCAGGTGCCCGACCTGGCGGCGCGCGCCGCCGGCGTGGAGAACGCCTGGTGCCCGCCGAACGCGCAGCACGCGCTGCGGCAGGCCAAGGTGCTCGGCGACAACGTCATCTCCGGGATGCGCGGCTTCCCGCAGCAGGAGTACAAGCACGCCAGCATGGGCGCGGTGGCCGGGCTCGGGCTCCGCAAGGGCGTGGCCATGATCAAGCTGGGCAAGCTGACGTTCCGCTTCCGCGGCCGGCTCGGCTGGTACCTGCACCGCGGCTACCACGGCATGGCGGTGCCGACCTGGAACCGCAAGATCCGGGTGTTCGCCGACTGGACCCTGGGCCTGTTCCTCAAGCGCGAGGTGGTCTCGCTCGGCGCCATGGAGCACCCGCGCGAGGAGTTCTACGAGGCGGCGGCGCCGGTCACGGCGGCCGCGACCAGGAAGGTCGAGGAGCAGCCCAAGGCCAAGGCCGCGGGCTGACCGCGAGACTTCACCCCTGAGGGGGCGGACGGCTTCGGCCGGCCGCCCCTTCGGCCTTTTCCGGGGTGGCCGAGGGGGTGAACTGCGGAATGGACGGTGCGGTAAGGGCGTTTCGGAAGGGTCTCGGTGCCAAGGTGGGCGGGGTGCCACTCCGCCCCATCCCTGGAGGTGTGTCCCGAATGAGCGTTGCACCGCGAATCGCCACCCTCGTCGAACGGCTGCTCGGCGCGCCGCCCCCCGTCCGGATCCGGGGCTGGGACGGCAGCGTCGCGGGCCCACCGGACGCGCCCGTCGTGGTCGTCAGACACCCGAGAGCGCTGCGCCGACTGCTGTTCCGGCCGGGTGAACTCGGCCTGGCCAGAGCCTGGGTGGCCGGCGAGCTCGACGTCGAGGGCGAGCTCTATCCGGTGCTCGAGCTGATCTCCGACCTGGTGTGGAACCGGCCGGACGGCGCGGCGGCGGCCGGCCGCGACCTGCTGGCGGCCGGCCGGGAGCTGCTGGCGCTCGTCGGTCCTGTGCCGGTGCCACCGTCGCCGCCCCGCGAGGAGGTGCGGCGCCGCTCCGGGCCGCTGCACTCGCTGCGCCGCGACCGCCAGGCCATCAGCCACCACTACGACGTGGGCAACGACTTCTACGGGCTCGTGCTCGGGCCCTCGATGGTGTACTCGTGTGCCGTGTTCGGCTCCCCGGGGGACAGCCTGGAGGCGGCCCAGGCCGCCAAGGTGGACCTGATCTGCCGCAAGCTGGACCTGCGCGAGGGGCAGCGGCTGCTGGACGTGGGCTGCGGCTGGGGTTCCCTGGCCAGGCACGCGGCCCGCGAGTACGGCGCGCGGGTGGTCGGCATCACGCTCTCGAAGGAGCAGGCGGAGTACGCGCGGGAGCAGGTGGTCAAGGAGGGTCTTGAGGACCGGGTGGAGATCCGGGTCCAGGACTACCGGGAGACCGACGACGGGCCCTTCGACGCGATCTCCTCGGTCGGCATGGCCGAGCACGTGGGCGCGGCGCGCTACCGCGAGTACGCGGGCCAGCTGTTCGGGCTGCTCGCGGAGGGCGGCCGGCTGCTCAACCACCAGATCGCCCGCCGCCCCAGGAAGGACGAGACCGGCTACCACGTCGATCCGTTCATCGACGCCTACGTCTTCCCGGACGGCGAACTCGCACCGGTGGGGCGGACGGTGACCCTGCTGGAGCGGGCCGGCTTCGAGGTCAGGGACCTGGAGTCGCTGCGGGAGCACTACGCCCTGACGCTGCGGAGCTGGGTGCGGAACCTGGAGGCCCGCTGGGACGAGGCGGTGCGGCTCACCAGCCCGGGCCGGGCCCGGGTCTGGCGGCTCTACATGGCGGCCTCGGCCCTGTCCTTCGAGCGGGCCCACATCGGGGTCAACCAGATCCTCGCCGTGCGCCCGCCGGCCTCCGGGGCCTCCGGGCTGCCGTTGCGCACCCGGGAGTGGCGGCCGGCGGCCGGCGAGCGACGAGAACTGGCCGCCTAGCGGCTAGTCCGCCTTGATGCTGTCGAGCATGTTGAGCCTGGCGGCGCGCCTGGCCGGCCACAGGGCGGCCAGCACGCCGACCAGGCCGGCCAGGGCCAGGAAGACGGCTATCCGGTCCCAGGGGAGGATCAGCTCGTAGGTGGCGAGCGAGCCCCGCATCATCTCGCCGACGGCCCAGCCGAAGAACACGCCGAGGCCGACGCCGAGCACCCCGCCGAACAGCGCGATCACGATGGACTCCAGGCGCACCATGCGCTTGGTGGACCGCCGGTCGAGGCCGATGGCGCGCAGCATCCCGATCTCCTGGCGGCGCTCGAAGACCGACATCGCCAGGGTGTTGATGACGCCGAGCACGGCCACGATGACGGCCATGGCCAGCAGGCCGTAGAGCATGTTGAGCATCAGCGTGAAGACGTAGGCGATGTCCTCGGCGATGTCGGCCTCGTCCTGGACGAGGATCGCCGGGTTGTCGCCGAGGGCCGCCTCCAGGGCCTGCTTGGCCTCGTCGCTGGCGCCGCTCTCGGTGGCCACCATCACCTGGAAGTCCTGGATCCGGGTCATGTGCGGGTCGAGCGTGGCGTCGTCCAGGAGGATGCCGCGCATCACCTCGCTGTCCTCGTAGATGCCGGTGACCGTCAGCCGCCCGGACTGGCCGTCCTCGTAGGTGACGTCGAAGGACTGGCCGAGGGCGAGGCCGAGGTCCTCCGCGGTGGCGGTGTCGATCACCGCGTTGTCGCCGCTGAGGCCCTCGAAGGAGCCCGCGACGAAGTCGGGGCTCATCAGCCGGTCGATGGCCTCGCCGTTGACGCCGGTCAGCGAGTCGCTGTCGGTGCGGTCGGCCACCAGGGCGGGCGAGGCGCGCAGCCCGCTGACGCCGGTGACGCCCGGCTGCTCGGCCAGGGTCTCGGCGACCTCGGGGTTGAGCGGCGCGAAGTTCGCCATCGAGACCACGTAGTCGGAGCTGATGGCCTGGGCGGCCATCTTCTCGATGGCGTTGGAGAGGGTGCCGGCTATCACGGTCAGGCCGGTGATCAGGGTGAGGCCGATCATCAGCGCGGAGGCGGTGGCGGCGGTGCGGCGCGGGTTGCGCACCGCGTTGAGCCTGGCGAGCTTGCCGGAGACCCCGAAGATGCGCAGCAGCGGGCTGGCCAGGGCGATGACCGGGCGGGAGAGCAGCGGGGTGAGGACGAAGACGCCGATCACCAGCAGCCCGGCGCCGAGGCCCATGGTGGCGCCGGAGTCGTCGCGGTTGATGCCGGCCACCACCAGGGCGGCGCCGGCGGCGGCGAAGAGCGCGCCGATGGTGTTGCGGACCAGCAGGCCGCGGGTGGTGGGTGCGGCGTGCACGCTGTTCATGGCGGCGACCGGCGGGATCTTCGCGGCCCGCCTGGCCGGCAGGTAGGCGGCGAGCATGGTGACGACGACCGCGACGAGCACCGAGGCGAGCACGGTGGAGCCGGAGACGACCAGCGGGCCCTCCGGGATGGTGAACTCGATGGACTCCATCAGGGAGCGGAGCCCGGCGGCGATGCCGACGCCGGCGGCGAAGCCGGCGAGGCCGGCGACGCAGCCCACCAGGAGCGCCTCGATGAGCACCGACCTGGTGACCTGGCGGCGGCTGGCGCCGACGGCGCGCAGCAGCGCCAGCTCCTTGGTGCGCTGGGCGACCAGCATGGTGAAGGTGTTGGCGATGATGAAGATGCCGACGAACAGGGAGATGCCGGCGAAGGCCAGCAGCCCGGTGCGCATGCCGCTGGTCTGGGCCTGGATCATCTCGGCCTGGTCGTCCGCGAGCTGCTGCCCGGTGAGGGCCTCGGCGTCGGCCGGCAGCAGCGGCTGGACCGCCTCGTCGAGCTGGGTCTGCGAGGTGCCGGCCGCGGCGGCGAGGGTGATCCTGGTGTACTCGCCAGGACCGGCGAACAGCTCCTGGGCGGTGGCGGTGTCGTAGAGGACCAGCGAGCCGCCGGCGGCGACGCTGCCCTCCTCGGTGGTGAAGACGCCGGTGATGGTCTCCTCGCGGACCGGGCCGTCCACCGAGACGCGGGCGGTGTCGCCCACCTGGTAGCCGGTGCGCTCGGCGGTGTGCGCGTCGATGGCGATCTCGCCGGCCGCGCTGGGCGCCCGGCCCTCGGCCATCGGGTAGCGGGAGTCCGTGCCGGTGCCGCCCTGGCCGGCGTAGTAGTTGGCGCCGCGGGTGTCCCAGCCGGAGCCGACCAGGTCGCCCTCCTTGTCGGCCAGCGCGGCGAAGCCGCTGACGTCGCCGATGGCCTCGGCGACGCCGGGCAGCGCGCCGACCTCGTCGAGCAGCGCCTGGTCGAGGTTGGCGGCGCCGCCCGGCGCGGCCTCGGCGGCCTCGCTGTCCCCGTCGGGCTGGATGGCTATGTCGACATGGCTCAGGGAGCGCTCCGAACTGCGCTGGAACGCCTCGGAGATGGTGGAGGTGAAGACGAGGGTGCCGGAGACGAAGGCGACGCCGAGCAGCACGGCGAGGGTGGTCATCAGCAGCCGGGCCTTGTGCGCGAGCACATTGCGCAGGGCTGTTCGGAGCATGGGGAATCCCGGGAGGTGGTCGCCCGCCGGCTCCGAGGGCGGCTGCCCTGGCCGGGGACGTGACGGACGGTGTGGGTGGTGGGGTGTGAGCGGCCCGACGGCTGCCGTCAGCTGGTGCGGCCCTTGGCGTCGAACCGCTTCATGTGCTCCAGGACCCGCTCGGCGGTCGGCTCCGGCATGTCGTCGACGATCCGGCCGTCCGCGAGGAATATGACGCGGTCCGCGTAGGCGGCGGCCACCGGGTCGTGGGTGACCATGACCACGGTCTGGCCGAGCTCACGCACCGAGTTCCGCAGGAAGCCGAGGATCTCGGCGCCGGCGCGGGAGTCGAGGTTGCCGGTGGGCTCGTCGCCGAAGATGATCTCCGGCCGGGCGGCCAACGCCCGGGCCACCGCGACGCGTTGCTGCTGGCCGCCGGAGAGCTGGCCGGGCCGGTGCCTGAGGCGGTCGGCGAGGCCCACGGTGGACACCACCCGGTCCAGCCACTGCTTGTCGGGCTTGCGGCCGGCGATGGACATGGGCAGCGTGATGTTCTCCAGGGCGCTGAGCGTGGGCAGCAGGTTGAACGCCTGGAAGATGAAACCGATCCGGTCGCGCCGGAGTTGGGTGAGCTTCTTGTCCTTGAGGCCGGCGAGCTCCGTGTCCCCGATGCGGGCCGAGCCCGCCGAGATCGAGTCGAGGCCGGCCATGCAGTGCATCAGGGTGGACTTGCCGGAGCCCGAGGGCCCCATGATCGCGGTGAACTCCGCCTGCCTGAAGTCCACGGAGACGTGGTCCAGGGCCACGACCCTGGTCTCTCCCTCTCCATAGACCTTGGTGAGGTCCCTGGCTTGGGCCGCTACCGCTCCGGTGGACGCGGTGTACGGGGCGGCGACGGTGCTGGACACGAGGTTCTCCTGTCGGGACGGGGGCAGGCACCTTCCATCCTGAGCCATCGCGCCCCGGCGCGGATCAGCCTCCATACCGGTTCTGGCGAGTTCTTCAGAGGGACAGCCGACGGCCGCGTGTCATACCTGAGGAGGAGATCATCCCTGAGTGCCCGGAAGGATGCGGAGGGTTGATTTGCGTCAATCCTCGCCGCGGTGGGGTGGGTGGGGTGGAGACCGAAGCGGCCTGTGGCCGGGTCGTCAGTGTCTGATGAGTCATCAGGGGCTCATAAAATCAGACAACATCGGCCTGGGGCACCGGTGTTCGGGCGAATCTGCCAGTTAAGCTCAGTAGACGCCTCAGGCGCGCACGGCGCTCGGAACGGCTTGGGATCTGTGCCCGGATGGTGGAATGCAGACACGGTGAGCTTAAAACTCGCTGGCCTTCGGGTCGTGCCGGTTCAAGTCCGGCTCCGGGCACACCAGGCGCCACGCCGCCTGACCAGCAAGGGCGACCACTGACAGCCCCTGGAACCACGCGAGTTCCGGGGCCCCGTGTCGGCTCACCGCCCCGCCCCGCCCGGCCGGTCGGCTCCCCCTCCCCGCCCGCCGTCGATTCGCCGTGCCTGGACTGGACAGGCGAAACCGCCGCCAGCCACACCCCTGGCCCGCGCGGCGTGTGCCTCCGCTGCGGCAGCCCCACCGCCACGAAAGACCGCGCGCCGGAGCCGGTCCGGCGGCGCCGCGTCTGACGTGGGCGCCACGCCGCCAACCACCTCGGGCCGCGGCCGGAGACGGTGGGATTACGGTCCGGTACGGGAACCTTCAAACCCCTTTCGCTCGTTTCTCCGACTGCACTACCGTGCAGTCTTTGCTAACGCATTACTCTGGTAGTCAAGGTCGTGCCGTGCGGCCATGGAGGAGTGAGATGAGGAGCAGCAACCCGGTCTTCACGCGTCGGGGGTTCAGTCGGGACGGTGGCTACGCCGGCTTCAACGCCGGGCCGCAGCTGCAGACCGGGAATCCGTACGCGGGTAGCCCGTCCAACCCCTACGCGCAGCCGGGTAACCCGTACGCGCAGCCGCAGGTGGGCCCCGACGGCGGATACGTGCCGCCCGCCCCCACTCGCGCCGGTGTGATGACGATCGACAGCGTCGTCTCCCGCACCGCCATCACCCTGGGCACCGTCGTCGTCGCCGCGGCGGCCGCCTGGATCACCGACATGCCGCTCGGCGCCGGGGTGCTCTTCGCCCTCGTGGCGCTGGGTCTCGGCCTGTGGCAGTCGTTCAAGCGCGAGGCTTCCCCCGCGCTGATCCTCGCCTACGCCGTGGCCGAGGGCCTCTTCCTCGGCACCATCAGCAACGCGATCAACGCGGTGGCGCCGGGCGCGGCCATGCAGGCCGTCATCGGCACCATGGCGGTCTTCGCCGGCGTGCTGTTCATGTACAAGCAGCGGATCATCCGCGTCACCCAGCGCTTCACCCAGTTCGTGCTGGCCGCGGCCCTCGGCTTCGTGCTGCTCTCCGCGGTCAACCTGATCGTGGCCATGATCGGCGGGGGCAACGGCCTCGGCCTGCGTGACGGCTTCATGGGCGTTCTGTTCGGCATCGCCGGCATCGTGCTCGGCGCCTGCTTCCTCGCCCTGGACTTCAAGCAGGTCGAGGACGGCATCGCCTACGGTGCCCCGGAGAAGGAGTCGTGGCTGGCCGCCTTCGGCCTGACCCTGACCCTGGTCTGGATCTACCTGGAGTTCCTGCGCCTGATCGCCATCCTGCAGGGCGACTGACGGCAGGTCGGCTGAGATCGAGCTGAGCTGACGTGAGGGGCCCGGCGAGACACCGTCTCGCCGGGCCCCTCCGCTGTTCCGTCGTCGGCGGTGGCAAGCGGTGGTCAGCGGTGGCGGCTCAGCAGGTCGAGCGCCTCGGCCAGCGCCCGCTCGGCGGCCGGGTCGTCACCGGCGTCCGTGACGGCCCACGCCAGGTCGTAGCCGGCGACGGCCACCTGGTCGCCCACCGCGTAGATGCCGACCTCGGGCAGCCGGCGCTGCCCGCCGAAGGGTGTCTCGAGGCGCTGCGCGCGGTTGGTCAGCTCGCGGGCCAGCGCCAGACCCTCGGCCGCCGCGCCGCGCCGCAACCGGCTCTCCGGCAGGGTGCGCAGCCGGTCGGCCGCCGCGTCCACCGCCTCGTACAGCTCGTCACGGGTCGGGGCGGGGGGAGTGGTGTCGGATCGCGCCATGCCTCAATCGTTCCGGTAGGTGGAGGCGACCACGCGGTCCGCCAGCAGGTACACGCTCTCGGCCCCGCAGGCGAAGGTCAGCGCGTAGGCGCCGGAGACGCCTGAGCCGCCCATCAGCACCGGGTGTTCGCCCGTCCGCACCGCCTCGGCCAGCTGCTCGGCGGCCTCCTGGTGGCTCGGGGTGAGGCAGAGCGTGGTGCCGTCCTCGAACAGCAGCAGGTCGAGCGTGCCCATCGGGCCCTGCCGGACGTCGGCGAGCGGCGTGCGGGACTCGGCGAGCAGCGAGAGCTGGTCGGCGGTGTGCCGCTGCTCCTCGCGGGCCGAGCGCTCGCCGGTGCCGCGGTCCGCGGCCTCGCCGGTGAGCGTGAAGCCGGGGTGCGAGGGGTGCCGCCGCCGGGCGGCGGCCAGCTCGGCGGACTCGGTCGAACCGGCGTCGTCCTGGCCTTCCGACTGGTCGCGGAGCTCGTCCTCGCCGTCGGCCGGCTCGTCGTCGGCCTGGCGGGGGAGGAACGCGGCGCCCTCGCGGACGGCCCGGGGCGGGGCGGGGAGGTAGCCGGAGTCGCTGAGCAGATAGCGCTCGAGCAGCGCGTCCAGGATCTCCTCGTCGGCGTCCGCCACCTCGTAGCCGAGGCCACGGCCGCCGAGCAGCCCGCCGGCGCCCTCGTTCTCCCTGGCGTCCTGCTCGGCCCAGTAGGCGCGGGCCTCGGCCAGCTCGCGCTCCCGCTCGTCGGCGAGCGCGGCCGCCACGGCCGTGCGGATCTCCTCGGGCGGGACGGGCCGGGCGGCCGGCAGCGTGGGACGGGCCAGCTCCGCGCGCAGCTCGCCGAGCTCGCGGCGCAGGCCGAGCGCGGTGCGCAGGGCAAGCGCGCCGAAGGCGGCGGAGGCGACGCAGCTGCCTGCGGTCACCAGCAGGATCACGGATATGGCGCTCACGGACTCGCTCCCAGAAGGTCTTGGTCCTTCCCCGGGCCTGGCGGCCCGGCAGGTACCTCCAGACTTCTTATCCCAGGTTTCCGGTTCGCGGCCACGCCGTGCAGTGCGAAACGTCATGAACTGGACAGGTCTTTGGTCCGAAACGTTCCCCCGCCACTCCGCTGAGCTGCGCTTTCTCCGTGGAGCCCGGCGTGGATCACATCACGGGTCCGCTTCGGTCTCGCCGGTATAAAGGGGGCCGAGGGGCGCGCGGGCCGGGGGGAGCGTCGCCCGGCCCGCGTGACGCGCTGACGCGCTCAGCTCAGGCGTTCCAGCACCATGGCCATGCCCTGGCCGCCGCCCACACACATGGTCTCCAGGCCCAGCCGCTTGTCGTGCCAGCGGAGCGAGTTGATCAGGGTGCCGGTGATCCGGGCGCCGGTCATGCCGAAGGGGTGGCCGACGGCGATCGCGCCGCCGTTGACGTTGAGCCGGTCCAGGTCGATGCCGAGGTCGCGGTAGGAGGGGATCACCTGGGCGGCGAACGCCTCGTTGATCTCGACCAGGTCGATGTCGTCGATCGTGAGGCCCGCCAGGGAGAGCGCCCGCCGGCTGGCCTCCACCGGGCCGAGGCCCATGATCTCGGGCGACAGCGCCGAGACCCCGGTGGAGACGATCCTGGCCAGCGGCGTGAGGCCGAGCTCGCGGGCCTTGCGGTCGGACATGATCACCAGCGCGGCGGCGCCGTCGTTCAGCGGGCAGCAGTTGCCGGCCGTGACCAGGCCGTCCGGGCGGAAGGCCGGCTTGAGCCCCGCCACGCCCTCCATCGTGACGCCGGGCCGCGGGCCGTCGTCGGCCGCCACGACCGTGCCGTCCGGCGTGGTCACCGGGGTGATCTCGCGCTGCCAGAAGCCGTCGGCGAGTGCCTTCTCCGCCAGGTTCTGCGAGCGCACCCCGAACTCGTCCATCTCCGCCCTGGTCACGCCCTTCAGCCGGGCCAGGTTCTCGGCGGTCTGGCCCATGGCCACGTACACGTCGGGGAACATGCCGTCCTCGCGCGGATCGTGCCAGCCCTCGCCGCCGTGCTCGGCGCGGTGCGCGCTGCGGGCCTCGGCCTCGGCGAACAGCGGGTTGCGGGTGTCGGGCAGGCTGTCGGACGAGCCCTTGACCGAGCGGGACACCATCTCCACGCCGGCCGACACGAACACGTCGCCCTCGCCGGCCTTGATCGCGTGGAACGCCATCCTGGTGGTCTGGAGCGAGGAGGCGCAGTAGCGGGTGACCGTACAGGCCGGCAGCCGGTCGAGACCGAGCTGGACGGCCACCACCCGGCCCAGGTTGTACCCCTGCTCGCCGCCCGGCAGGCCGCAGCCGAGCATCAGGTCGTCGATCTCCGTCGGGTCGAGCGCGGGCACCTGGTCGAGCGCGGCCCGGATGATGGTGGCGGTCAGGTCGTCCGGGCGCAGCTCCTTGAGCGACCCCTTGAAGGCACGACCGATCGGCGAGCGGGCGGCGGCGACGATGACGGCTTCCGGCATGGTTCCTCCCGACGGGGTGGCGGGCTGGCACCCGCCCTCGATACGAAGTTACCGACAGGTAGGTGGGGCTGTCACCTGTACGGCCTGCCGGCCTACCGGTACCGACGACCCGTGGGTACGGCTCCTGGCCCTGAGCCTCCGCTTGGCTGCGGCCTGCCACTGCCTCGGGGCTGCGCCCCGCCACGACGCCGGCCGCCGGCCGGCCCGGGCCCCGGGCGTGGTGCGGACCCGGGCCTCGGGCCCCGGCCGGGTGCGGGGCTTCGCCCCGACACCCCCTGACCTCTGGGCTTGGCCCTGTTCGGGGCTGCGCCCCCGGGGTTCCCGGTGCCTGGGCCTGCG
The DNA here is from genome assembly GCF_054783955.1 of Streptomyces mayteni. Lineage (NCBI taxonomy): Bacteria > Bacillati > Actinomycetota > Actinomycetes > Kitasatosporales > Streptomycetaceae > Streptomyces > Streptomyces mayteni. Next base: position 27,369 of record NZ_BAAGPR010000041.1, read on the forward strand.
GGCTGGCGCGGTGCGGGGCTGCGGCCGGCACGGTGCGGGGCTCTGCCCCGATGCCCCCGGGCCTGGCGCTGGGCACGGCTGCCGGGCCCGGTACGGGGCTGCGCCCCGTTCCCCCGGGGGCCTGGGGTTCCGCCCCGGCGCGCTTGGGCCTGGTGTGGCCCGGGGCTGCGCCCAGGCCAAAGCCCCGGCACCCGGACCTCCGGCCCGCCGGGCCTGGGGTGGTGCGGGGCTTCGCCCCCGGGTTCGCCCCTTTGGGGCGGCTGCTGTGGTGCGGGGCTGCGCCCCGTACCCCGGGGGTTCCGAGGGGCCTTCGGCCCCCAGGTCAGGGGCGTGGTGGGGGGCCGGTGCTGGTGTGGAGTTCGGGGGGTGGGCCTTCGGATTCGTAGGCCGGCAGGCGGCCCCGGCGGCGTTTGACCAGGGCCCAGGGGATGCGGCGGCCGCCGCTCTCGGCGGCGCTGACCTCGGTGCCCTCCTCGGTGACGGCGCTGACCGCCGCGTCGGCCACCGGGAGCAGTCGTTCGCGGCGGGCCGCCTCGGCGGGCCAGACGCCGACCGCGTCGCAGAGTGTCGGCAGCATCGCCATCGCCGCCGCCGCGTATCCCTCGGCCGACGGGTGGTAGCGGTCAGGGCCGAACAACTCGCGTGGGTGCGCGGCGAACTCGGGGCCGAGGAGGGCGCCGAGCGAGACCGTGCGCCCGCCGAGTTCCACCACCGCGATGGTCTGCGCCGCGGCCAGCTGGTGGCAGAGCCGCCTGGCGATCCAGCGCAGCGGCTGTGCCACCGGCTCGACGGAGCCCAGGTCGGGGCAGGTGCCCACGATCACCTGGCTGCCGGCGGTGCGGAGCCTGGCCACCGCCTCCGAGAGGTACTTCACCGAACGCGCGGGCGTCACCCGGCCGGTGATGTCGTTGGCGCCGATCATGATCACGCAGACGTCGGGGACCGGCGCCCGGCCAGGCTCGGTGAGCAGCAGCGAGACCTGCCGTTCCAGGTCCGACGACCTGGCCCCCGTCAACGCGACGTTGTGCAGTTCCACCGCCCGCTCGGAGACGGCCGCGAGCCCCGAGGCCAGCAGCGCGCCGGGCGTCTGGCCCGCGCGGTGCACGCCGTAGCCGGCGGCCGTGGAGTCGCCCAGTATCGCCAGCCGCCACGGCACCCCGTGGGTGGGGGCGAACGCCGCGCCGTACAGGCCGTCGGAGACCGGCGGTTCGTCGTCCCAGCCGGCGCCGAGCCGGCGCCGCGCGTACTGCACCTCGGTCAGCAGCAGGCCCGCCGCGGCGCCGCCCAGCACGCTGAGACCGCCGCCGCCGTAGGCGGCCGCGGTCGCGATCCTGCGTGCCACCCTCGCCCTTGACATGGCCGCCTCCCACATCCGTCCATCGCGTCTCTCCCCACATGTGCTGCCCAGCGCGGCGGGCCGCGCAACGCAATAGGGTGATGTCCGGTGGGCGGACGGAACCGCCACCGATCCGTCCCGGATATGCGGAGACCCAGGTGCAGTATCACGAGTCGATCATCGACCTTGTCGGCAACACCCCGCTGGTGAAGCTCAGCCGAGTGACCACCGGGATCAGGGCCACGGTCCTGGCCAAGGTGGAGTACTTCAACCCCGGCGGGTCGGTGAAGGACCGGATCGCGCTGCGGATGATCGAGGCCGCCGAGGACTCGGGCGCCCTGCGGCCCGGCGGCGTGATCATCGAGCCGACCTCGGGCAACACCGGCGTCGGCCTCGCCATCGTGGCCCAGCGCAAGGGCTACCGCTGCGTCTTCGTCTGCCCGGACAAGGTCTCCACCGACAAGATCAACGTGCTCCGTGCCTACGGCGCCGAGGTCGTCGTCTGCCCCACCGCCGTCGACCCCGAGCACCCCGACTCGTACTACAACGTCTCCGACCGGCTGGTCCGCGAGACGCCGGGCGCCTGGAAGCCCGACCAGTACAGCAACCCGGAGAACCCGCGCTCGCACTACGAGACCACCGGTCCCGAGCTGTGGAAGCAGACCGAGGGGCGGATCACCCACTTCGTGGCCGGCGTCGGCACCGGCGGCACCATCTCGGGCACCGGCCGCTACCTCAAGGACGTCAGCGGCGGCCGGGTGCGGGTGATCGGCGCCGACCCCGAGGGCTCGGTCTACTCCGGCGGCTCCGGGCGGCCCTACCTGACCGAGGGCGTCGGCGAGGACTTCTGGCCCACCGCCTACGACGCCGAGGTGGCCGACGAGATCATCGCCGTCTCGGACAAGGACTCCTTCCAGATGACCAGGCGGCTCGCCCGCGAGGAGGGCCTGCTGGTCGGCGGCTCCTGCGGGATGGCCGTGGTCGCCGCGCTGGAGGCGGCCAGGGGTCTTGGCCAGGACGACGTGGTGGTGGTGCTGCTCCCGGACAGCGGCCGCGGCTATCTGAGCAAGATCTTCAACGACGAGTGGATGGCCGACTACGGCTTCCTGGAGGGCGGCGAGCCCGAACTCCGGGTCGGCGACGTGCTGCGCGGCAAGGAGGGCGCCCTGCCCTCGCTGGTGCACATGCACCCGGAGGAGACGGTCGAGCAGGCCATCGAGGTGCTGCGCGAGTACGGCGTCTCGCAGATGCCGGTGGTGAAGCCGGGCGCCGGGCATCCGGACGTGATGGCGGCCGAGATCGTCGGCTCGGTCGTCGAACGGGAGCTGCTCGACGCGCTGTTCGCGCGGCGGGCGGCGCTCAGCGACCCGCTGGAGAAGCACCTGAGCCCGCCGCTGCCGCACGTCGGCTCGGGGGAGCCGGTGGCCGACCTGATGGCCGTGCTCAGGGAGGCGGACGCGGCGGTGGTGCTCGTCGAGGGGAAGCCGACGGGCGTGGTCAGCCGGCAGGACCTGCTGACCTTCCTGGCCGCCGACCGCTGACACTCCGCCGCTGACCGACGAGCGCCGACCCCCCACCGTCGGTGCCGGGTTCCGTCGCACGACGGGCCGGCTTTCGCGGAGACAGCCAACAGAACCCGAAGTGTCACGGCCGGGCAACGCGTCGTTAACACCCGTCCGGCAGAGTTCTGGATGTCGGCACCAAGGACCTCCGGAGCGGCTCCCGGACCTCCCTGGTCGCCCGGACGCGAGGCCCCGACCCGGCCCGCGTCCCCGCGGGGACCGCCGTCGTCCCGCCCCTGGTGGCAACACCGGGGTGCGGCGGTCCCCGCCAACACACTTCCTCCGGCAGCGCTCAGTCCCAGTCGTCGTCGCGCCGCCGCCTCGGCTCGTCCCTGCGGAGCGCGACCTGGGCCACGTAGCAGGCGTTGACGCCGACGATCCCGACCCAGCACAGCAGCAGCCCGGACACCCCGCCCTGTGCGGCGGCTATCGCCGACAGCGGGATGGCAAGCACCAGCGACAGCGCGGCCAGGCCGAAGGCCACGCCTGGGCCCTGCGACTCGACCTGCGGCGCCGCCGACGAACGGCCGCCGCGCGCCACCACCATCTGCTGCTCCGCGAGCTGCCGCCGCACCCGCTTGTCCACGGTGGTGTCGATGCGCTGCTCCACCTTGGCGAGGAACGAGTCGATCAGCTCGGCCTCGTAGCCGTCGCCGAGCTCCCTGCGCGTCTGCACGGCGGCCTCCAGGTCGCCCCTGAGGTCGGCGTCGTGGTTCAGTTCGCGGTCACCGGAGCTCGTCATGCCGCCCACGGTACGACCGCCCGCCCGCGCCTGGCAGTAGGGATAGCCCCCATATCGGCTCGGGGCTTACCCGAACTCGGGTCGGGGTGGGCGTCGGGGGCGACTGCATAGGATGGCGCGGGTGAGGCGGACGAGCGAGCCGGGCGGGGCGAGCAGCGAGCTGCTGCGGCTCTTCGAGGGACACCGGCTGACCCCGACCCAGCGGCGGATCGCGCACTGCCTGGTCCGGCGGGCCGAGGAGGCGCCGTTCCTCTCCAGCGTCGAGCTGGCCGAGTTGGCCGGCGTCAGTCAGCCGTCCGTCACCCGGTTCGCGGTCGCGCTCGGCTTCGACGGCTACCCCGCGCTGCGGCGGCGGCTGCGGGAGCGCGCGCGGGAGGCGGGCGAGCCGGCCGACCGGCGCGGCAACGTGTACCAGCGGGCGGTGCTCGCCGAGATCGAGCAACTGCGCCGGCTGGCGGCCGAACTGTCCGACCCGACGCGGATCGAGGAGGCGGGACGTCGGCTGGCCGCCTCCCGGCCGCTGCCGGTGCTCGGGCTGCGGGCCGCGGCCGCCGAGGCGCGCGGCTTCGCCTACTTCGCCGCCAAGGTCCACCCGGAGGTGCGGCTGCTCGACGAGGGCGGCTCGATGCTGGCCGACCGGCTGGACGCGGCGGTGGCGGCCGGGGCCAGCGCGCTGCTCTGCTTCGTGCTGCCGCGCTATCCGCGCGAGGTCGCGGAGGCGCTCGACGCGGCGCGGGCCGCCGGCCTGCGGGTGGTCATGGTCACCGACAGCGCGCTCACGCCGGTGGCGCACCCCGACGACCTGCTGCTGGCCGCCCCGGTCAGCACGGCGCTCTCCTTCGACACCGCCTGCGCGCCGACCCTGCTCGGCCGCACCGTCCTGGAGGCGATGTGCGACGCGCTGCCCGACGCGCAGGCGCGCCTCGACGCCTTCGACACCAGGGCGGCGGCGCGCGGACTCTTTCTCGACTGAGGGCTCGACGGCGGGGGCGGTTCGGGACCCCTGCCGAGCCGCGCCCGGTAGTAACGGGCCCATGAGGAAGACCGGGATCCGGAGCCTGACCGTCGCCGCGGCGGCCGCGCTCGCCCTGACCACGACCGGCTGCGACTCGTCAGGACCGCTCAGCACGCCGACACCGACGCCCACGCCGACTCCTACGCCAACTCCTACGCCGACGCCCCCCGGCGCCGACGACCCCTGCTTCGACGGCACGTGCGAGGTCGACGTCCGCGTGGGCACGGAGCTGCCGCTGGACGCGGCGCTCGGCCTCACCGGGCTGGTGGTGACGGACATCGGGCCCGACCCGTACTTCGGCAGCCCCTCGGTGACTCTGGACTCCTACGACGGCTCCACCGCCACGGGTTCCGGCAGCGGCAGCGAGGGCAGCACGCTGGGCTTCGGCTCGCTGAGCGTGGACCTCGTCTCGGTGGACCTCGACGCCGGGACCGCCGTGCTCGTCCTGTCGGTGGACGGCTCGTCGGCCTGAGCTCGACGCCTCACAGGCCGCCGCCGTGCTCGGCCACCAGCTCGGCGAGCGACTGCGCGTGCCGCAGCGTGGTGAAGGCGACGGCGCCGTCCTCGGAGACGGAGAAGCCGTGGACGGCGGGGCGTGGCAGGGCGTTGTAGGCGAAGTGCGTCGAGAAGTAGTAGGCGCCGGTGTCGAGCAGCCCGACGACGTCGCCGGGCACGAGCCGTGGGAGGGGCCGGTCGCGGGCGGTCAGGTCGCCGGCGAAGCAGCAGGGTCCTGCGACGTCCTGACGCACCAGCGGTCCCGACCGCGGCGCGCCGGTCGCGTCGTAGGCGGCGATCCTGAGCGGCCAGGACTCGGGCGCGAAGGCGGTGCGGACGGCGACCTGGGCGCCCGCGTGGGTGAGGGCGACGGGGCGGCCGCCGGCCGACTTGGTGTACTCGACGCGGGCCAGGATCAGCCCGGACTTGGCGAGCAGTGCCCGGCCGAACTCGGTGACCAGGCCGTAGCGGCCGTCGAAGAGCCCGGGGACGGCCTCGCGCAGCAGGCCAGCGTACTCGCGGAAGGTGGGGGTGACCTCGTCGGAGGCGAAGTTCACCGGCAGACCGCCGCCGATGTCCAGGCTGTCGACCTGCCGGCGGCCGGCCGCCGCGTTGATCTCCTCGGCGAGCTCGTAGGTGGCGCGCGCCCCGGCGGCCATCCGGTCGAGCGGGACGCCCTGGGAGCCGACGTGGCAGTGCAGCCGGGTGAGCCAGGGCCGGTCCAGATAGGCGCGCAGCACCCAGTCGCGCGCCCCCTGGTCGGCGAGCGCGACGCCGAACTTGGACGTGGCGGTGGCGGTGCTCATCGCGTCGATGGCGCCGCCGCCGAGCTGGGGGTTGATCCGCAGGCCGAGCGGCCCGTGCGCGGGCGCCTCGGCGCGCAGCGCGTCGAGGCGGTCGAGCTCCTGCCGGCTGTCGACGTTGAGCGCGATGCCGAGGGCCAGCGCCTCGCGCAGCTCGGCGCGGGTCTTGGCGGGGGAGTCGAGGACGACGCGGTCGGCGGCCACGCCGGCGGCGCGGGCGAGGGCCAGCTCGCCCGGGCTGGCGACCTCGCAGCCGATGCCGAGGCCGTCGAGCAGCCGGAGCAGCGGGACCAGGGTGCCGGCCTTGACGGCGAAGGTGTGGAGCACGTGTTGGCCGGGCGCGGCGACCTCGGCGAAGGCAGCATGGAGTGCGGCGGCCGTCCGCTGGACGCCGTCCAGGTCGAGCAGGGCGACGAGCGGCCGCTCGTCGGTGAGCGGGTGCTGGGCCAGCGCGGCCCGGACGGCAAGGTCCCGCCGGGCGGCGGCTTCGGTGGCGTCGGGAGGAACAACCATGTGCGACAGCGAAGCACGCTTTCCCGGCGGAACGGAGATGGGGCGTTGACTGAAATTATTCAGAGCCTGGAAGGTATGAATAGCGATCGTCACAACCGGCGTCGTCCGAACCTCAGCGGGGAGGCAGGCCATGACAGGACCCCGGACCGTACGAGCGCCGCGCGGCGGTGGGTTGACCGCCCGAGGGTGGCCCCAGGAGGCGGCCCTGCGGATGCTCCAGAACAACCTGGACCCGGAGGTGGCCGAGCACCCCGAACGGCTCGTGGTCTACGGCGGGTCGGGGAAGGCGGCCAGGGACTGGCGCTCGTTCGACGCGATGGTCGCCACGCTGCGCGACCTCGGGCCCGACGAGACGATGCTGGTGCAGTCCGGGCGGCCGGTCGGGGTGCTGACCACCCATGAGTGGGCGCCCCGGGTGCTGATCGCCAACTCCAACCTGGTGGGGGACTGGGCCACCTGGGAGGAGTTCCGGCGTCTCGAAGCGCTCGGGCTCACCATGTACGGCCAGATGACGGCCGGCTCCTGGATCTACATCGGCACCCAGGGGATCCTCCAGGGCACCTACGAGACGTTCGCGGCGGTGGCGGCCAAGCGGTTCGGCGGCTCGCTCGCCGGCACCGTCACGCTGACCGCGGGCCTCGGCGGGATGGGCGGCGCCCAGCCGCTCGCCGTGACCATGAACGGCGGCGTGGCGCTCTGCGTGGACTGCGACCCACGGGCGATCGCCCGCCGCATCGAGCACGGCTACCTGGACGTGGCCGCCGACTCGCTCGACGAGGCGCTGGCGCTCGCCGAGCGGGCGCGCGGTGAGCGGCGGGCGCTCTCCGTCGGGGTGCTCGGCAACGCCGCCGAGGTGGTGCCGGCGCTGCTGGCGCGGGGCGCGCCGATCGACGTCGTCACCGACCAGACCAGCGCCCACGACCCGCTGGCCTACCTGCCGCTCGGCGTGGACCTCGCCGACATGGCCGACCTGGCCGCCGAGCGGCCGGCCGAGTTCACCCGGCGGGCGCGGGAGTCGATGGCCCGCCACGTCGAGGCGATGGTCGGCTTCCAGGACGCCGGGGCCGAGGTGTTCGACTACGGCAACTCGATCCGCGGCGAGGCCAGGCTCGCCGGCTACGACCGGGCCTTCGACTTCCCCGGCTTCGTGCCGGCCTACATCAGGCCGCTGTTCTGCGAGGGCAAGGGCCCGTTCCGCTGGGCGGCGCTCAGCGGGGACCCGCGCGACATCGCCGCCACCGACCGGGCGATCCTCGACCTCTTCCCGGAGAACGAGCCGCTGCGCCGCTGGATCTCGCTGGCCGGCGAGCGGGTCAGGTTCCAGGGGCTGCCGGCCCGGATCTGCTGGCTCGGCTACGGCGAACGGGAGCTGGCCGGGGAGCGGTTCAACGCGATGGTGGCCTCCGGCGAGCTGGCGGCGCCGGTCGTCATCGGCCGCGACCACCTGGACTGCGGCTCGGTCGCCTCGCCCTACCGGGAGACCGAGGGCATGCGGGACGGCTCGGACGCGATCGCGGACTGGCCGCTGCTCAACGCGATGGTCAACGTCGCCTCCGGCGCGTCCTGGGTCTCCATCCACCACGGCGGCGGCGTCGGCATCGGCCGCTCGCTGCACGCCGGGCAGGTCACGGTCGCGGACGGCAGCGCGCTGGCCGGCGAGAAGATCCACCGCGTGCTGACCAACGACCCGGGCACGGGCGTCATCCGCCACGTGGACGCGGGCTACCCGGAGGCCGAGACGGTGGCCGAGGAACGCGGCCTCCGGATCCCCCTACGGGGCCCCTCGCGGGGGGCCGCACCGGGCCACGGCGGCCCGGCCGCCGACGGCGGCCGCGCCGAGCGGGACGGTGACCGGTGACGGCCGCGTCCCGCGGCCGGCCGGGACCGGCGGGCACGTCCCGCGCCGAGCGGGCGCCGGGCGGTCCGGAGCGGGGGCCCGCACCGCGGTTCGAGGGGGCGGCGTCGGCGGACGGCGCGGAGCACAGGCCGGCGCCGCAGGCCGAAGAGGCGGCCGCCGCCAGGGACGCGCCGGCGGTCGCCATGGGCGTGCCTCGCGGCGAGCGGGGACCGGAAGATACGCGGCGGACGGCCGCGTCTCACGCCGCGGAGCGGGCGGTGGCGCCGGGTGCCGAGCCCGTGGCCGGGACGCCGGCCTGGCGGCCGGGGCGTGACTTTCGTGCGATGTGGGGGGAGCTCGCGCCTATCGGCCGGGACGCCGCCGGGGGCTACCGGCGGTTCGCCTGGACGGCGGTGGATGGCGAGCTGCGGGAGTGGTTCCGTGGTGAGGCCGCGGCCCGCGGCCTGACCTACGAGGTGGATCGGAACGGCAACCAGTGGGCGTGGCTCGGCGATCGGGGCCAGGGGGACGCCGTGGTCACCGGCTCGCACCTGGACTCCGTGCCGGGCGGCGGCGCCTTCGACGGGCCGCTCGGTGTGGTCTCCGCGTTCGCCGCGGTGGACGAGCTGCTGGCCAGGGGGGTGCGGCCGCGCCGCCCGCTCGGCGTGGTGGCGTTCGCCGACGAGGAGGGCGCCAGGTTCGGCGTGGCCTGCGTCGGCTCCCGGCTGGCCTGCGGGCTGCTCGACCCTGACCGGGCCAGGGCGCTGCGCGACCCGGACGGCGTCACCCTCGCGGCGGCCATGGAGCGGGCCGGGCACGACCCGGCCGGCATCGGCCCTGACCCCGAACGGCTGGCCGGGATCGGCGCCTTCGTCGAGTGCCACATCGAACAGGGGCGGGGCCTGGTCGACCTCGGCCGGCCGGTCGGCGTGGGCTCGGTGATCTGGCCGCACGGCCGCTGGCGGTTCGACTTCGCCGGCGAGGCCAACCACGCGGGCACCACCCGGCTGGCGGATCGGCGCGATCCGATGCTGACCTACGCGCACACCGTGCTCGCCGCCCGCAAGCGGGCCAGGCTGGCCGGCGCGCTGGCCACCTTCGGCCGGGTGGCCGTCGAGCCCAACGGGGTCAACGCCGTGCCCTCGCTGGTCAGCGGCTGGCTCGACTCCCGGGCCGCCGACGCCGACACGCTGGCCGAACTCGTGGCCGGCATCGAGCGGACCGCCGCCGAACGTGGCACCAGGGACGGCGTGTCCGTGAGGGTGACCCGCGAGTCCCACACGGCCGCCGTCGCCTTCGACGCCGGGCTGCGCGACCGCGCCGCCACCCTCCTCGGCGGGGCCCCGGTACTGCCGACCGGCGCGGGACACGACGCGGGAATCCTCTCCGGGGCCGTGCCCACGGCCATGCTGTACGTACGCAATCCCACCGGGGTGTCCCACGCACCCGCCGAGCACGCCGACGAGAGCGACTGCCGCGCCGGGATCGCCGCGCTGACCGACGTACTGGAGGACCTGGTGTGTCCCTGACCGCACAGCTCTACTGGACGGAGCGCGCCTGGCTCAACGGCGTCGTCGAGCCGGGTGTCGTGATCGACACCGCCGACACCGGCCACATCACCGCCGTCCGCCCGGGGGTCACGGAGCCGCCGGTCGGCGCCGTGACCCTGCGCGGCCTGACCCTGCCGGGGCTGGCCAACGCCCACAGCCACGCCTTCCACCGCGCGCTGCGCGGCGCCGCGCAGATCGGCGGCGGCACCTTCTGGACCTGGCGCAGCGGCATGTACGACCTGGCCGCCCGGCTCACCCCCGAGAACTACCTCGCCCTCGCCACCGCCGTCTACGCCGAGATGGCCATGGCCGGCGTCACCTGCGTCGGCGAGTTCCACTACGTGCACCACAACCAGGACGGCACCCCCTACCGCGAGCCCAACGCCATGGGCGAGGCGCTGATCGCCGCCGCCGCGGCGGCCGGCATCCGGATCACCCTCCTCGACACCTGCTATCTCTCCTCCGGCTTCGGCCAACCCGTCACCGCCCAGCAGCGGCGCTTCTCCGACGGCACCGCGGAGCGCTGGGCCGAGCGGGCCGCCGGGCTGCGCCCCGGCACCCACGCCAGGATCGGCGCCGCCATCCACTCGGTGCGCGCCGTGCCGACGGACGCGCTCGGCACCGTGGCCGGCTGGGCCGCCGAGCGGCGCGCCCCGCTCCACCTCCACCTCTCGGAACAGCCGGGCGAGAACGAGGACTGCCAACGCGCCCACGGCCGCACCCCCGCCAGGCTGCTCGCCGACCACGGCGTGCTCGGGCCCTCCACCACCGCCGTGCACGCCACCCATCTCACCGACGAGGACATCGAACTCATCGGCCGCTCCGACACCCGGGTCTGCGTCTGCCCCACCACCGAGCGGGACCTCGCCGACGGCATCGGCCCGGCCGCCCGGCTGCGGGCCGCCGGCAGCCCGCTCTGCCTGGGCAGCGACAGCCACGCCGTGATCGACCTGCTCGAGGAGGCCCGCGCCCTGGAACTCGACGAGCGGCTGCGCTCACGCGCCCGCGGCCACTTCACCGCCGGGCAGCTGGTGCGGGCCGCCGCCGAGCACGGCCACGCCGCCCTCGGCTGGCCGGAGGCCGGGCGGATCGAGCCTGGCTGGCTCGCCGACCTGACCACGGTGGCGCTCGACTCGGTACGCACCGCCGGGCCGCCGCACGAACTGGCCCTGGAGGCGGCGGTGTTCGCCGCGACCAACGCCGACGTGCGGCACACGGTGGTCGGCGGCCGGCACATCGTGCGGGACGGCGAGCACCAACTGGTGCACGAGGTGCCGAGCCGACTGCACCAGGCCATCCAGGCGCTGCGGGACGGCGACTGAGGTGGGGCGGCGGGCCGGCCCCCGCGGTGGCCGGCCCGCCGCCGCACCGCACTCCACGGAACCAGCCAAGCCCCCGGAGGCGCCGCACCATGCCGAGCCACGCCATCACCAACATCGGCACCCTGGTCACCAACGATCCCTCCCTCGGCCCCGGCCCACTCGGGCCGATCCAGGACGCCGCGCTCGTCGTCGAGGGGGAACGCGTCGCCTGGGTCGGCACGTCAAGTAGAGCACCCGCCACTGACAGTCACCACGACGCGGGCGGTCGGGCCGTCGTCCCCGGCTTCGTCGACTCCCACTCCCACCTGCTGCACGCCGGCGACCGCACCGAGGAGTTCAACGCCCGGATGTCCGGCCGCCCCTACACCGCGGGCGGCATCCGCACCACCGTGGCGGCCACCCGCCGGGCCACCGACGCCGAGCTCACCGCCCGACTCGCCGGCTACCTGCGGGAGATGCTCCGCCAGGGCACCACCACCGTCGAGACCAAGTCCGGCTACGGCCTGACCGTCTCGCTGGAGTCACGGGCGCTGCGGATCGCCAGCGCGGAGCTGGCCGAGGTCACCTATCTCGGCGCCCACGTGGTGCCCCCCGAGTACGCGGACGCCCCCGAGGACTACGTCGCCCTGGTGACGGGGCCGATGCTGGACGCCTGCGCCCCGCACGCCCGCTGGATCGACGTCTTCTGCGAGCGCGGCGCCTTCGACGGCGACCAGGCCAGGGCCATCCTGCTGGCCGGCCGCGAGCGCGGGCTCCGACTCCGGGTGCACGCCAACCAGTTGACCGCGGGCCCGGGGGTCAGGCTGGCCGTCGAGCTGGGGGCCAGCTCCGCCGACCACTGCACCCACCTCACCGACGCCGACGTCGACGCGCTCGCCGCCAGCCAGGGCGGAACCGTGGCAACCCTGCTCCCTGGCTGCGAGTTCTCCACCCGCGCGCCCTATCCGGACGCCCGCCGGCTGCTGGACGCGGGAGCCGTCGTCGCCCTCGCCACCGACTGCAACCCCGGTTCCAGTTTCACCAGTTCGATGCCGTTCTGCGTCGCCGTGGCCGTCCGCGAGATGGGCATGACCCCGGACGAGGCCGTCTGGTCGGCCACCGCGGGCGGCGCCGCCGCGCTCGATCGCACCGACGTCGGCCGGCTGGCCCCCGGCGCCCGCGCCGACCTGGTGCTGCTCGACGCGCCGTCGCCCGTCCACCTCGCCTACCGCCCCGGCGTGCCGCTGGTCGCCGAGGTCTGGCGGGCGGGCCGCCGGGTGGTCGGCCCGCGCGGCTGACCCGTTCGCCCCGCTAACCGGCCTTCGCGGCCCAGGTCCTGGCCCTGGCCAGCCACTCCGCGGACAGCGCCTCGCCCGCGACCAGCACCCGGGGCCGCAGCTCGGGCGCCGTCATCCTGGCCCGGAACAGGAACGCCACCGACACCTCGTGGTCGGGCCGGTGCAGCACCTCCACGCCGTCCCCGGCGCGGACCTCGCCCGGCGTGATCACCCGGAGGTAGACGCCGGGCGCGGCCTCGGCCGTGAAGCTCTTCACCCAGCCACGCTCGCCCAGCCAGTCGGCGAAGGTGCTGCACGGCACCCGGGGCGAGGTGGCTTCGAGCACCAACTCCCGGCCGACGCGCCACCGTTCGCCGATCCGGACCTCGCTGACTTCCACCCCTGAGGTGGTCAGGTTCTCGCCGAAGACGCCGTTCGGCAGTTCCCGGCCGAGCCGCTCCGCCCACCGGTCGAGGTCCTCCCTGGCGTAGGCGTAGACGGCCTGGTCGTCCCCGCCGTGGTGGCGCAGGTCGCAGATGGTGTCCCCGGCGAGGCCGCTGCCGCCGACCCCCATCGGTCCTGGCGCCGTCACCAGCACGGGGTCCTCGGTCGGTCGCTTGTCGATGCCGGTCAGGCCGCCTGGCGTGTCCGTCCTGGCGGCCCGGCTCGCCCGGCCGACGTTGACGGAGAGCACGGTGGCTCGGGACGGGGCGGGGGGAACGTCGCTCGGCATGCCGTCACGATAGCCCCGGGCGGGCCCGCCGCACCGGGCTCGGAACGGCTCGCGAGGGCACGGAAGAAGCCGGCGGAAACCGGGAAAGCGCGCGGGAACGGGTGAGGCGCGCGGCATGCCGCGCGCCTCACCCACCGGACTTCTCGACCGGCTCTACTCCTCGATCATCAGTCCTCTGCGCAGCCTGCCGAGCGTGCGGGCCAGCAGCCGCGAGACGTGCATCTGCGAGATGCCCAGTTCCTCGCCGATCTCCGACTGGGTCATGTTGGCGACGAACCGCAGCGAGAGGATGCGGCGGTCGCGCGGCGAGAGGTCGGCGATCAGCGGCTTCAGGGACTCGATGTACTCGATGCCCTCCAGACCGTGGTCCTCGTAGCCGATCCGGTCGGCGAGCGCGCCCTCGGACTCGTCCTCCTCGGGCTGGGCGTCGAGCGAGCTGGCGGTGTAGGCGTTCGACGCCGCCATGCCCTCGACGATCTCCTCCTCGCTGAGGTGGAGTCGTTCGGCCAGTTCGGCGACGGTCGGCGCGCGGTCCAGCTGCTGCGCCAGCTCGTCGCCCGCCTTGGCCAGGTCGAGGCGGAGCTCCTGGAGCCGGCGCGGGACCCGCACCGACCAGGAGGTGTCCCGGAAGAACCGCTTGATCTCACCGATGATGGTCGGCATCGCGAAGGTCGGGAACTCGACCCCGCGGTCGGCCTCGAAGCGGTCGATCGCCTTGATCAGGCCGATCGTGCCGACCTGGATGATGTCCTCCATCGGCTCGCTCCTGGAGCGGAACCGGGAGGCGGCGAACTTGACCAGGGCGAGGTTGAGCTCGACCAGGGTGTTGCGTACGTACGCGTACTCGTGCGTGCCCTCTTCGAGGATCCGCAGCCGCGCGAAGAGGCTCTTGGAGAGCGCGCGCGCGTCCAGCGGCGCCACCTCGTCGAAACGCGGGATGTCGGGGAGCGACGCGAGTACGTCCTCAGCCGACGCCGGGGTCGACTCCGCCGCCGGCTCCGGCGCGTGGCCGGCGTCCGTGGGGGCGGGGTCCCCGGTATGCGGTCGTTGGGTTCGAGGGGCGGGTGACATAAGTGTCCTCCGTAGTCGTCTCGGCATATGGCTGCCGAAGCCATGACGTGCACTGCGAGTGCGGCGCCTCCAAAGCCGGCGTGGGAAACGTGTGCCCTCTACGCCTATCGGTCCTATGGCCGCCATGGCAAGTCTGCTACGCCCGAATTGAGCGGTACGTCCGTCCTGTTCGGGTGTTGGGCAGGCCGCCCAGCGGCTATGGTTTCGAACCTAGCCAACAACGCGCTCCGAACTGAAGGGGGCTGCATGGACCGCGCGATGCCGGACAGTTCGCACCGGCGCCAGCTGACGGTCGATGTGCGCCACCTGGGGGCGGGTGCGGTGGTGACTCCCGCCGGTGAGCTCGATCACCACTCCGCCGAGCGGCTTCGCGAGTCGCTGCACGGTTGCGTCGCCAGTGGCCGTTACCGCATCGTTATCGACTGCTCAGGCCTCGAGTTCTGTGACTCCACCGGGCTCAATGTGCTTCTCGCCACACGCCTCGAGGCCGAGGCCGCCGGCGGGCAGGTGCATTTGTCGGGAATGCGGCCCATTGTCGCCCGGGTGCTGGAGATAACGGGCGCCGGCGCCGTCTTCTCCGTGCACGAAACCCTGGCCGAGGCGCTGGCCGCGCTCCCGGCGGACTGACCGGCTCCGGGGGCCCGCTGTACGGCGGGCCGTGAGGGGCGTCAGACTGAGGCGTTCGGATTGCCGGAACCTGGTGGGTGTGCCCGTCGTCCGGCAGGGCAGAAGACCACACGCGCCGGATCGAGGGAACCACGACCGGCGCGTGAGCGGGCGCGCTCGAGGGGCGAGAACGCGCCGAGGAGACCAACGACGCGACAGCGCGGCGATGCGGTGAGGGGAGCGTGCATGGGGTCCACCCGACCGTACCCGGCAGGCGACCCGGGCCGAGGGCCGGCCGAGGAGCCGCCCGAGGAGTTGGTCCGCCAGGTGCGCAGGCTGCGGCTGGTCGGCACGGCCGGCGTCGTGTCCAGGGCCCGCGAGTTCGCCAGGATCGCCCTCCACGACTGGGGCTGGCTGCCCGCCGCCACCGCCGAGCAGCGGGCCTGCGCCGAGGACGCGCTGCTGGTCGTCTCGGAACTGGTCACCAACGCCTGCCTGCACGCCGGCGGCCCCGAGGAACTGCGCCTCGGCCACGGACCCAAGCTGCTCCGCGTCGAGGTGGTCGACCGCGGGCTCGGCACCCCGGCCCTGGCCACCACCCGCCGGGCGGGCCGGCCCGGCGGCCACGGCATGTTCATCGTCGAGCGGCTCTGCCTCGACTGGGGCGTGCTCCGGGAGCCGGCAGCGCCGGGCAAGACGGTCTGGGCCGAACTCGCCGCACCCCCCGCCTGCGGTGATGGCCGAGAGTAACGGGGCAGCTGTTCGGTTGTTCCCGTCCGGTCACCCTCGGGCGTCTACCATCACCACCATGACCCGAGTACTGCTCGCAGAGGACGACGCGTCCATCTCGGAACCACTGGCCAGAGCGCTGCGCCGCGAGGGATACGAGGTAGAGGTTCGGGAGGACGGCCCCGCCGCGCTGCGTGCCGGGCTCGGCGGGGACATCGACCTGGTGGTGCTCGACCTGGGGCTGCCCGGCATGGACGGGCTCGAGGTCTGCCGCCGGCTGCGCACCGAGGGGCTCACCCTGCCCGTGCTGGTGCTGACCGCCCGCGCCGACGAGGTGGACACCGTGGTCGGTCTCGACGCCGGCGCCGACGACTACGTCACCAAGCCGTTCCGGCTGGCCGAGCTGCTGGCCCGGGTCCGCGCCCTGCTGCGGCGCGGCACCGCGGAGGCCGCGCCGGCCCCCGCCGTGCACGGCATCCGGATCGACGTCGAGTCCCACCGCGCCTGGATGGGCGAGGAGGAACTACACCTCACCGCAAAGGAGTTCGACCTGCTGCGGGTGCTGGTGCGGGACGCGGGCCGGGTCGTCACCCGGGAGCAGCTGATGCGCGAGGTCTGGGACACCACCTGGTGGTCCTCCACCAAGACCCTGGACATGCACATCTCCTGGCTGCGCAAGAAGCTGGGCGACGACGCCGCCAACCCCCGTTACATCGCGACGGTCCGCGGCGTCGGTTTCCGTTTCGAGAAGAGCTGAGCCGGGGCCTGCTCCGTGCGCCGTCGACTGATCAACTCCACGCTCGCCGTGGTGCTCGTCGTCATCGCGGTCTTCGGCGTGTCCCTGTTCACCATCGAGGCCAGGTCGATCGAGTCGAGCGCCAGCGACCGGCTCGACTCCGAGACCGCCAGGCTGCTCGCCGACGTCGAGAGCCGCATCGCCAACGGCGACGAGATCACCGCCGAGGCGCTGCGGGCCTCGGTGCCCGCCGACCGCTTCGTGGTGATCCACCGGCCCGACACCGAACCGATCAGAATCGGCCAGCCCATCGACGGCGCCGTGATGCGCTCCCAGGAGGCCGGCGCCCACGGCGAGACCGTCGTCGTGGAGCAGCCGCGCTCCATCGTGACCGACGAGGTCAACCGGATGCTCACCCTCATCCTGGTGGTCTCGCTGTTGGCGGTCGCCGCCGCGCTGCTGCTCGCCGTCCGGCAGGCGCACCGTGTCGCGGCCCCGCTGCTCGACCTGGCCGAGACGGCCGAGCGGCTCGGCTCGGGCGACCCGCGCCCCCGGCACCGCCGCTACGGCGTCCCCGAGCTCGACCGGGTGGCCGACGTGCTCGACGCCAGCGCCGAGCGCATCGCCAGGATGCTCACCGCCGAGCGCCGGCTGGCCGCCGACGCCTCGCACCAGCTCCGCACCCCGCTGACCGCGCTCTCCATGCGGCTCGAGGAGATCATCGCCACCGAGGACCGGGACACCGTCCAGGAGGAGGCGTCCATCGCGCTCACCCAGGTGGAGCGGCTGACCGACGTCGTGCAGCGGCTGCTCACCAACTCCCGCGACCCGCGGCTCGGCTCGGCCGTCGGCTTCGACCTGGACGAGGTCGTGGCGCAGCAGATCGACGAGTGGCGCCCCGCCTACCGCAGCGCGGGCCGCGCCATCGTGCACTCGGGCAAGCCGGGGCTGCGGGCGGTCGGCACCCCGGGCGCGGTCTCCCAGGTGCTGGCCTGCCTGGTGGAGAACGCGCTGATGCACGGCACCGGCACGGTCGCGCTGCGCACCAGGACCGCGGGCAACCAGGTGGTCATCGAGGTCACCGACCAGGGCCCTGGGGTGCCGACCGAGCTGGGCGCCAGGGTCTTCGAGCGCACCGTCAGCGGGCGCAACTCGACGGGGCTCGGCCTGGCCGTCGCCCGTGACCTGGCGGAGGCGGACGGCGGCCGGCTCGAACTGTTGCAGGGGAGGCCGCCGGTGTTCGCGCTCTTCCTGAGCCGCGAAGCGGATCAGTCATACGGAGGGGCCTGAGCCGCGAAGCGGATCAGTCATAGGGAGGGGCCTGAGCCGCGAAGCGGAGTCGCGGGGCGCGGAGTCGCGGGGCGCGGAGGCCCGGGAGGCCGAGGGATAGCCCTCAGCGGGCCCGTAACGGCCGGTCCAGCGGGTCAGGCTTCGCCGCCGTCTCCTCCGCCGTCTCCTCCGCCACCCGGAACACCCAGGTGCGGTAGGACCAGAAGCGGAAGAGCGAGCCGAGGCCGAGCCCGATGACGTTCTTGGCCAGGTTGTCGGCCAGCCCCGAGGTGAAGCCGAAGCCGTAGTGCGAGAGCGCGAGCACCCCGTTCTCGATCACCATGCCCACCCCGCTGAACAGCAGGAAGAGGCTGGCCTCCCGGCTCCGCCCGCTCTTGTCCCGGTCCCGGTAGGTCCAGTGGCGGTTGCCCACGTAGTTGGTGAGGATCGCGGCCGAGGTGGCTATGACCCCGGAGCGCACCGGGGCCAGGCCCGCGCCCTGGGTACACAGGTTGAACACGATCACGTTCACGAGAACGCCGAGCGCACCCACGGTGCCGAACTTGACGACCTCGTGGGCGACGCCGCCCAGGCGGTCGCGGAGCGTGAGCCCGTCGCTCATGGTTGCATCGTAGCCAGCCGCTCCCTGGCTCTCTCGCCAGGGGGACGGCGGATACGCTGGGTGTGTGACTTTTCCCGTGGTCGGCATGGTCGGAGGCGGTCAGCTCGCCCGTATGACCCATGAGGCGGGCATCCCGCTCGGCATCAGATTCAAGCTGCTCAGTGACACTCCGCAGGACTCGGCCGCTCAGGTGGTCCAGGACGTCGTGGTGGGCGACTACCGCGACCTGGACACGCTCCGTGGTTTCGCTCGCGGTTGCGACGTGATCACGTTCGATCACGAACACGTGCCCACCGAACATCTCCGGGCGCTGGAGGCGGAGGGGATCGCGGTCAGGCCCGGCCCCGACGCGCTGGTGCACGCGCAGGACAAGGGCGTGATGCGGGCCCGGCTGACCGAGCTCGGCGTGCCCTGCCCGCGCCACCGGATCGTGGCCGACCCGGCCGACGTCGAGCGGTTCGCCGCCGAGGTCGGCGGCTTCCCCGTGGTGCTGAAGACGGTGCGCGGCGGCTACGACGGCAAGGGCGTCTGGGTGGTCGGCTCGGCCGCCGAGGCCGCGGCCACCACCGGTCCCTTCCGGGCCGGGGTGGCGGTGCTCGCCGAGGAGAAGGTCGCCTTCACCCGCGAGCTGGCCGCCAACGTGGTCCGCTCCCCGCACGGCCAGGCCGTCGCCTACCCGGTCGTCGAGTCCATCCAGGTGGACGGCGTCTGCGACACGGTGATCGCCCCCGCGCCCGGCCTCCCCGACGAGCTCGGCCTGGCCGCGCAGCAGCTGGCGCTGCGCGTGGCGAAGGAGCTGGGCGTCGTCGGCCACCTGGCGGTGGAGCTGTTCGAGACGGTGGACGGCCGGGTGCTGGTCAACGAGCTGGCGATGCGGCCGCACAACTCGGGCCACTGGACCCAGGACGGCGCGGTCACCTCCCAGTTCGCCAACCACGTCCGGGCCGTGCTCGACCTCCCGCTCGGCGACCCGAGGCCGCGCGCCCCCTGGACGGTGATGGCCAACGTGCTCGGCGGCGACTTCCCCGACATGTACCCGGCCTACCTGCACTGCATGGCCCGCGACCCGCGGCTGAAGATCCACATGTACGGCAAGGACGTCAAGCCGGGCCGCAAGGTCGGCCACGTCAACACCTACGGCGACGACCTGGCCGACGTGCGCGAGCGGGCCAGGCACGCCGCCGACTACCTGCGAGGAGTCATCACAGAATGAAGCAGCGCCGAATGAGCAGCGCCGAATGAGCGGCGCCCCCGTGGTCGGCATCGTGATGGGCTCCGACTCCGACTGGCCGGTGATGCGCGGCGCCGCCGAGGCCCTCGCCGAGTTCGACGTCCCGCACGAGGTCGACGTCGTCTCCGCGCACCGGATGCCGCACGAGATGGTGGCCTACGGCGAGGCCGCGGCCGGCCGCGGCCTGAAGGCGATCATCGCCGGCGCCGGCGGCGCGGCCCACCTGCCTGGCATGCTCGCCTCGCTGACCCCGCTCCCGGTGATCGGGGTGCCGGTGCCGCTGAAGCACCTGGACGGGATGGACTCGCTGCTGTCCATCGTGCAGATGCCGGCCGGCGTGCCGGTGGCCACCGTGTCGGTGGCGGGCGCCCGCAACGCCGGGCTGCTCGCGGTGCGCGTCCTCGCCGCCCACGAACCGGAACTGCTGGAGCGGATGCGGGAGTTCCAGCGCGGGCTGAACGAACAGGCCACCGCGAAGGGCCGCCGGCTGCGGGCCCTGGTCGCCGAGGGGGACGCGTGAGCGCGGAGCGGCTGGCCGAGGCGCGGGCGCTGCTCGCCGAGCACCCCGTCGTCGACGGCCACAACGACCTGCCGTGGGCGCTGCGCGAGCAGGTCCGCTACGACCTGGACCGGCGGGACATCGCCGGCGACCAGAGCGCCACCCTGCACACCGACCTGCCCCGGCTGCGCGCCGGCGGGGTCGGCGCCCAGTACTGGTCGGTCTATGTGCCGGGGCGGCTTGCCGGGGACCACGCGGTCAGCGCCTGCCTCGAACAGATCGACGCGGTACGGCTGTTGCTCGACCGCTACCCGGACCGGCTGCGGGCCGCGGCCACCGCGGACGAGATGGAGGCGGCCAGGCGGGACGGCGTGATCGCCTCGCTGATGGGCGCCGAGGGCGGCCACGCCATCGACAACTCGCTGGCCACGCTCCGTGCCTTCCACCGGCTCGGTGTCCGGTACATGACGCTCACCCACAACGAGAACAACGACTGGGCCGACTCGGCCACCGACACCCCGCGCCACGGCGGCCTCACCGCGTTCGGCGCGGAGGTGGTCAGGGAGATGAACCGGCTCGGCATGCTGGTCGACCTCTCGCACGTGGCCGCCAGCACCATGCGGGACGCGCTGCGGGTCACCGAGGCGCCGGTGATCTTCTCGCACTCCTCGGCGCGCGCCGTCTGCGACCACCCGCGGAACATCTCGGACGACGTGCTGGCCGCGCTGCCGGGCAACGGCGGGGTGGCGATGGTGACGTTCGTGCCGAAGTTCGTGCTCCCGGCAGCCGTGGAGTGGACCCGGCGGGCCGACGAGAACATGGTGGCCAACGGCCTCGACCCGCTGGACGGCACCGAGGCCGGGATGCGGGTGCAGCGCGCCTTCGAGGCGGCCAACCCACGGCCGGTCGCCACGGCCGGCACGGTGGCCGACCACCTGGACCACATGCGGGAGGTCGCCGGCGTCGACCACCTCGGCATCGGCGGCGACTTCGACGGCACGGCGTTCCTGCCGGACGGCCTCGACAGCGTCGCCGGCTACCCCAACCTGATCGCCGAACTGCTGGAGCGCCGCTGGTCGCCGGCCGACCTGGCCAAGCTGACCTGGCACAACGCGGTCCGCGTCCTGCGGGACGCGGAGGCGGTGGCGCGGGCCGTGGCCACCCGCCGCGGCCCGTCGATCGCCACGATCGACGGGTAACGCCCGACCGGCGGCGCCGCGCTGCCGGGCGGCCTGGCGGCCGCCGCGAAGGCGTCGGGCCCGGCCCGTGCGCTCGCGGCTCCGCCGCGCGAGGGCCCCGGCCGGCCAGGACCGGCGTGAGGCGCCGGGGGGCTGTCGACTGGCCCCGCTGTGGTCAGGCGCGTAGCCTCGCGGCTTCGCCGCGAAAGCCCGACGCGAGCGCGGGTGCGGCCGCGCCCATCCGGCCCCGCGCGCGGGCGGGAGGCGCCCCGCGCCGGCGGGCCGGTGGGCATGGCCCGCCAGGGCTAATCCGGCATTGGGGGCGATCTGGGTGATAGTGGCCCCTGAGGGGCGGGCCGTGACCGAGGTCACTCGGGGCGTCCGCGAGGGGCCGCTTCGCCGGTGGGGTGGGTGGGTGGGCTGCATCAAGCGGCCCGCGCCCCGCGGGGGTTGGGGCGGGGGCGCCGGCGGCCCCGTCGCGCTCCGTGACGTCGGGAAAGCGCAGCGCAGCGGCCCCGTATCGTCCGTCACATCCCACCCGCCCCACCTTTCTTGTCTTGTCCGATTTCCTCGGCTTACGGTGCTGCCCGCGCCGCGAATCCCGTGGCGAGCCGTCGTCGGAACGCCGAGTCCTGCCACCGGCGGCGGTCGAGCACCACTTCCGCATGGCAGGAGCGGGGGACCCACTTTCCGCCGTCGTGCGCCGCGCGCACGCCGGCTCGGGGTGAAGCCACCGTCGATCCACGTCGGTGGCCGGGCGACTCCGGCCCGAACCCGACAGCTCACCTCGTAGGCGGTGGAGGAGGAGCTCACCCATGTCCGCACGCGGACGTCACCGCCGCCAGCGCGCCCGCGCCCGGCACATATCCCGCATCACGCTGCTGCTGACCGTCGGCGGCGCCAGCATCGCCCTGCCGCTGCTCGGCGCCAGCGCCGCGCAGGCCGCCTCGGCCGAGACCTACGAGGTCAGGGCGGGCGACACCCTCGTCGCCATCGCCGCCGACCACGACGTCGACGGTGGCTGGCGCGCGCTCTACGCCGCCAACCAGGACGTCATCGGCGACAACCCCCGCCTGATCAAGCCCGGCCAGGAGCTCAGCCTGGACGTCGCCGGCGTCGCCACCCAGTCGGCCCCCGCCGACCAGACGGCCGCCGACTCCGCCGCGTCCGGCTTCACCGTGCCGACCACCGGCGGGATCGGCACCGCCTACGGCGTGGCCGGCTCCATGTGGTCCTCGGGCCACCACACCGGCGCCGACTTCCCGGTGGCCTCCGGCACCGAGGTCGTCGCCGTCACCTCGGGCCAGGTGGTCAGCGCCGGCACGGTCAACGCGTACGGCAACGAGGTCATCATCCGTCACGACGACGGCCGGTACAGCCAGTACGCCCACCTGTCCTCGATCTCGGTCGGCGTCGGGCAGAGCGTCTCGGCCGGCGACCCGATCGGTCTCTCCGGTTCCACCGGCAACTCCACGGGCCCGCACCTGCACTTCGAGGTGCGCACCAGCCCCGAGTACGGCTCGGACATCGACCCGATCGCCTATCTGCGGGAGAACGGCGTCACCATCTGACGCCCACCCCCGGAGGACATCCCCCGTACGACAGGGCCCCGTCGCGCTTCCCCCCCCTCGCCGACGGGGCCCTGTCTCCCCCCTCTCCCACCCCGGGTCAGTCGCCGAGCCGCTGGTAGGAGCGGATCGCCAGCGTGGCGAAGACCGCGGTCAGCAGCACCGGCCAGGCGATGGCCAGCGCCAGCGCGTGCTCGGTGGCCCAACCGCCCCCGCCGAGGCCCGGATTGCCGAACAGCTCGCGGATCGCGGTGACCGTCGCCGACAGCGGGTTCCACTCCGAGACGGTGCCGAGCCAGCCGGGCATCAGCTCCGGCGCCACGAAGACGTTGGAGAGCGCGGTCATCGGGAACGCCAGCGGGAACACGATCGCCCCCACCGTGTCGGGATTGCGCAGCGCCAGGCCCAGGTAGATCCCGATCCAGGTGATCGCGACCCGCAGCGCCAGCACCAGCGCGACGGCCAGCAGCGCCCGGCCGAGGCCGCGGTGCCACTCCCAGCCGACCAGCAGCCCGCAGACCACCAGCACCGTCATCTCCAGCATCGCCCGCAGCAGGTCGGCGATGCCCCGCCCGGTGAGCAGCGCGGTGCGCGCCACCGGCATCGAGCGGAACCGGTCCACCACCCCGCGCCCCGCGTCGACGGCCACCGACGCTCCGGTGGCGCCCATCCCGTAGAGCATCGTCATGGCGAAGACGCCGGGCAGCAGGAACTCCCGGTAGCCGCCGCCGTCCGGCACGGTCATGCCGCTGCCGAAGACGTAGCCGAAGACCAGCACGAACATGATCGGCAGCGCGAAGTAGAGGACCAGCTCCTCGGGGCTGCGCACCACGTGCGCCATGTTGCGGCGCGTCATGATCAGGCCGTCCGAGACGGCCGCCCTGGCCCTCATGCCACCACCTCGGCCCTGGGCGCCGCGCGCTCGCCGGTGAGGTGCAGGAACGCCTCGTCCAGGGTGGGACGCCGGGTGCCGATGTCCTCGACGCCGATCCCCGCGTCGTGCAGGGCCCGCACCACCTCGGTCAGCGCCGTCACCCGGTCGCGGACGGCGACGCTGACCCGCCGGGTGTCGGGGTCGGTCTCCGGCGGGTGTCCTTCGCCGACCCTGGCCACCAGCTCGGCGACCGCGGCGAGCTGCCCCCGGTGCCGGGCGACGACCTCCACCCGGTCGCCGCCGATCAGGCCCTTCAACGTGTCAGGGGTGCCCTCGGCGACCACCCGGCCGCCGTCGATCACCGCGATCCGCTCGGCCAACTGGTCGGCCTCCTCCAGGTACTGGGTGGTGAGCAGCACCGTGGTGCCGCCGGCGACCAGCGAACGGACCGCGTCCCAGACCTGGTTGCGGCTGCGCGGGTCGAGGCCGGTGGTCGGCTCGTCGAGGAACAGCACCTCGGGGGTGCGGATCAGGCTGGCCGCCAGGTCGAGGCGGCGGCGCATGCCGCCCGAGTACTGCCCGGCGCTGCGCCCGGCCGCCTCCGTCAGGCCGAACCGTTCGAGCAGCTCGTCGGCGCGGCGGCGGGCCGCCCGGGGGCCGAGCTTGAAGAGCCGGCCGAACATCACCAGGTTCTGCCGGCCGCTCAGCAGCTCGTCCACCGCCGCGTACTGGCCGGTCAGGCCGATCGCGGCGCGCACCGACTCCGGCTCGCGGGCGACGTCGTGGCCGCAGACCACGGCCCGGCCGGCGTCCAGGCGCAGCAGCGTGGCCAGTGCCCGCACCGTCGTCGTCTTGCCGGCGCCGTTCGGCCCGAGCAGTCCGTAGACCGTGCCGGTCGGCACGGTCAGGTCGAGCCCGTCGAGCGCCTGATGGCCCGAACTCCCCCCGTACCGCTTGCGCAGCCCCTCGGCCGCTATCGCGTGGTCGGGCATGTCGGCCCCCCTCTAACTATGTACACCGTACAGTTTGTATGTACACCGTACATGGTTCTAGGATCGTGTCAATCGACGACGAGAAGTAAGCGACGACGGGAAGTGGGATGGCTGGTGAGCGGGGGAGTGGGCGCGACCCGGCGTATCTGATCGATCTGCTGTGGCGCACCCGGCCGCCGGGCAGCCGGGGGCCGCGCGGCAGCCTGAGCCTGGACCGGGTGGTGGCGGCCGCGGTGGAGATCGCCGACGCCGAGGGGATCACCGGCGTCTCCATGCGCCGGGTCGCCGAGCGGCTCGGCGTCACCACGATGTCGCTCTACAACTACGTGCCGAGCAAGGACGATCTCCTCGACCTGATGTTCGACATGGCGGTGGGCGTGCCCGATCCGACCGACTGGCCGGCCGACTGGCGCGGCGGCCTCACCGCCTTCGCCAAGGCCCAGCGCGAGGTGCTGCTCGCCAGGACCTGGATGCTGGACGTGCCCATCAGCGCGCCGCCGATGGGCCCCAACAGCCTCGCCTGGATGGAGGCCGCGCTCTCCACCATGGCGGACACGTCGCTCACCGAGGGCGACATGATGGGCGTGCTGTCCATCCTCAGCGGCCATGTGCTCAACGAGGTCCGCCTCCAGATCACGATGGAGCGGGCCACCCCGCGCCTCGGCGTCGAGTACGCCGACTGGAACGTCCTCTACGGGCGGATGCTCACCAGGGCCGCCGCCTCCGGCCGCTACCCGACGGTGGCCAGGGTGGCGGCGCGGGCCTTCACGGAGGAGGCGAGTGACGGCCCGGACGCCGACTTCGCCTACGGCGTCGACTACGTGCTCGACGGCGCGGCGACCCTGATGCGCGTCCGCGAGTCCGCCTGACCGGTGCCCGCTGACCGGTGCCCGGGAGGGCGGTCGGCCAGGGGGGCGGTCAGGCCGCCGGGTTGGTGGCCAGCACGCAGGCGGCCGGCGGAGCCAGCGGCAGGGTCTCCAGGCGGGGGTCGACGAACCCGGCCCCGGTGAGCAGATCCTGGAGCTCCCGGCCGGCCAGCGCGGTGGTCTCGGCGGTGGCCCCCGCGCAACGCGGCTGGCTGGCCAGCGCGATGCGCCCGCCGGCGCGGAGCAGCCCGCGCAGCTCGCCGAGCCGCTCGGCCGGGTCCGGCCAGAACCCGAGCGAGTTCACGGCGAGGACGGCGTCCAACGGCCCGTCGAGGCGCGGCAGTCGGTCGACCGAGGCGTGCCGCAGCGTGACCCGCCCGGCCCGGATCGCGGCGGCGTTCCTTCTGGCGGCCTGGCGCACCATGGTGGCGGAGTGGTCGATGCCGTGGACATGTCCTCGGGTGGCGCGGCCGGCCAGCTCCGCGATGGCCACGCCAGGCCCGAAGCCGACCTCGAGCACCCGATCGGTGGGCTGGACGTCGAGCAGGGAGACCACCCACTCGCTCCGCCGCCGGTTGGAGGAGCGGTGGGCCATGACCCAGCCGACCAGTCGGCCGGCCGGGCCGCGCGGGTGGCCGAACTGGCGCACGAGGGAGGCGGCGAGGCGCCGCCTGGGAGACGTCGGTGTCGCTGTCATGGGCGCCAGTCAAGGGCTTCAAGTAGCCTTGAACGCAACATGGCTGATGAACATGCCCCGCCCGCCGCGGGGTTGACGATCGGCGAGCTGGCCAGGGCCACCGGGGTCGCCACCTCGGCGCTCCGCTACTGGGAGGAGCTCGGCGTCATGCCGGCCCCGGCCCGGATCGCCGGCCAACGCCGCTACCCGGCCTCGGCGGTGGCCGTGGTCGGCCTGATCCTGCTGCTCAGGGACGTCGGCTTCACGCTGCGCGAGGCCAGGGCGTTCGTCGCCGCCCGCGCCGAGGAACCGGACGCCCGGCGGGAGCTGCACCGGCGCAAGCTCACCGAACTCGACGAGCTCATCGCCCGCGCCCAGGCGGCCCGCACCGCCGTCGCCCACGGTCTCGCCTGCCCCCACGACCACATCGGCGGCTGCCCCACCTTCGCCGACGTGCTCGCCGCCCGCCTCGCCGGGGCGCCGCTCCACGAGGCCCACACCCACTGAGAGCCGGCGGCGCCCGGGCGGTTCCCGCCCGGGCCCGCACCTCCGGCGGCGCGGTTACGGCAGGTTGCGCGCCATGACGATCCGCTGGACCTGGTTCGTGCCCTCGTAGATCTGGGTGATCTTGGCGTCCCGCATCATCCGCTCCACCGGGTAGTCGCGGGTGTAGCCGTAGCCGCCGAGCAGTTGGACGGCGTCGGTGGTGATCTCCATCGCCGCGTCGGAGGCGTAGCACTTGGCCGCGGCGCCGAAGAACGTCAGGTCGGTGTCCTCGCGCTGCGACCTGGCGGCCGCCGCGTAGGTGAGCTGGCGGGCGGCCTCCAGCTTCATCGCCATGTCGGCCAGCATGAACTGCACGCCCTGGAAGTCGCCGACCGGCTTGCCGAACTGCTTACGCTCCCGCACATACCCCTTGGCGTAGTCGAGCGCGCCCTGCGCGATGCCGAGCGCCTGCGCGGCGATGGTGATCCGGGTGTGGTCGAGGGTGCGCATCGCCGTGGCGAAGCCGGTGCCCTCGGCGCCGATCATCCGGTCGGCCGGGATCCGCACGTTGTCGAGGTAGACCTCGCGGGTCGGCGAGCCCTTGATGCCCAGCTTCTTCTCCGGCGCGCCGAACGAGACGCCCGCGTCGGCCTTCTCCACCACGAAGGCCGAGATCCCGCCGCGGGTGCGCTTCTCCGGGTCGGTCACGGCCATCACCGTGTAGTAGTCGGAGACACCCGCGTTGGTGATCCACCGCTTGACGCCGTTCAGCACGTAGTGGTCGCCGTCCCGCACCGCCCGGGTCTTCATGCCGCCCGCGTCCGAGCCGGCGTCCGGCTCCGAGAGGCAGTACGAGAACATCGCGTCGCCCCTGGCCAGCGGCGTCAGGTAGTGGGCCTTCAGCTCCTTGGAGCCGGAGAGCATCACCGGCAGCGACCCCAGCTTGTTGACCGCCGGGATCAGCGAGGCCGAGGCGCACACCCGCGCCACCTCCTCGATCACGATCACCGTGGCCAGCGCGTCGGCACCCGCCCCGCCGAACTCCTCCGGCACGTGCACGGCGTGCAGGTCGTTGGCCACCAGCGCGTCCAGGGCCTCCTGGGGGAAGCGGGCCTGCTCGTCCACCTCGGCGGCGAACGGGGCGATCTTCGCCTCGGCCAGCGAGCGGACGGACTCCCGGAGCATGTCGTGCTCCTCAGCCGGACGGTACAGCTCGAAATCCGCGTCTCCTGCCACGTGCTCCCACTCCTCGTCGACTAGCCACGATGCTAATGACTGTTAAGTAACTTGTAGCCGTACCCGCATCGTAGGGCGGGGAGACCGCCGCCGACAGGTGAGCTTCCCGACAACCGGCCTTCACCCCCGAGGGCTATGCTCGTGGGCATGTCTCCGAAGATCACGGTCATCGGCCTCGGTTATCTCGGCGCCACCCATGCGGCGGCCATGGCCGAGCTCGGCTTCGAGGTGCTCGGGCTCGACGTGGTCCCGGAGAAGATCGCCAGGCTCGCCCGCGGCGAGGCCCCGATGTACGAGCCGGGGCTCGACGAGCTGCTGCGCAAGCACGTCGCCGGGCTGCCGGGATCCACCGGCCGGCTCTCGTTCACCGAGTCGCCCGCCGAGGTCGCCGCCTTCGGCGACGTCCACTTCGTCTGCGTCAACACCCCGCAGAAGCCGGGCGAGTACGCCTGCGACATGAGCTACGTCGACGCGGCCGTCGACGCCCTGGCCCCGCACCTCACCCGCCCCACCCTGGTGGTCGGCAAGTCCACCGTGCCGGTCGGCAGCGCGGCCCGGCTCGCCGGCCGGCTGGCCGAGCTGGCCCCGGCCGGCGCCGACGCCGAGCTGGCGTGGAACCCCGAGTTCCTGCGCGAGGGCTTCGCCGTCGAGGACACCCTGCGCCCCGACCGGATCGTGGTCGGCGTCACCGGCGAGCGCGCCGAGACGCTGCTCCGTGAGGTCTACGCGACCCCGCTGGCCGCCGGCACCCCCTTCATCTCCGCGGACCTGCCGACCGCCGAGCTCGTCAAGACGGCGGCCAACGCCTTCCTCTCCACCAAGATCTCCTTCATCAACGCGATGGCCGAGATCTGCGAGGCGGCCGACGGCGACGTGGTCACGCTGGCCGAGGCCCTCGGCCACGACGACCGCATCGGCCGCAAGTTCCTGCGCGCCGGCATCGGCTTCGGCGGCGGCTGCCTGCCCAAGGACATCCGCGCCTTCATGGCCCGCGCCGGCGAGTTGGGCGCCGCCGAGGCGCTGTCCTTCCTCCGCGAGATCGACTCCATCAACATGCGCCGCCGCGCCGCCATGGTCGAGCTGACCAGGGAGACGCTGGGCGGCTCGCTGCTCGGCAAGCGGGTCGCCGTGCTCGGCGCCGCCTTCAAGCCCGACTCGGACGACGTCCGCGACTCGCCGGCGCTCAACATCGCGGGACAGCTCCACCTCCAGGGCGCGGAGGTCACCGTCTACGACCCCAAGGCGATGGTCAACGCCCGCGGCGTCTTCCCCACCCTCCGCTACGCGGACACCGCCGCCGCGGCGATCCGCGGCGCCCACGCCGTGCTGCACCTCACCGAGTGGCGGGAGTTCCGCGAGCTCGACCCGGCGGCCCTCGGCGAGCTGGTCGCCGACCGCCAGGTGCTCGACGGCCGCAACGCGCTCGACCCCGCGCTGTGGCGCAAGGCCGGCTGGACGTACCGCGCGCTCGGCCGACCCACCGCCTGAATTTCTCAATTGTTCCTCAACTATTCCGCATTCGGCTCAATAGCCGTGCCGCGGGGCGCTATCGTCCCGCCATGTCTGAGATCACGGGGACCAGAACGGCCGACGCGCCACAGGCGGAAGGCGGCACCGAACTCAAGCGGGTAATGGGGCCGGGGTTACTCCTGCTCTTCATCGTGGGGGACATTCTCGGCACCGGCGTCTACGCGCTGACCGGCCGGGTCGCCGCCGAGGTCGGCGGGGCGGTGTGGCTGCCGTTTCTCTGCGCCTTCACGGTCGCGTTGCTGACCGCCACCAGTTATCTGGAACTCGTCACCAAATATCCACGGGCGGGCGGCGCCGCCGTCTACTCGCACCGGGCGTTCGGCATCCACTTCCTCACCTTCCTGGTGACCTTCGCCGTGATGTGCTCGGGCCTGACCTCGGCGTCCTCCGCCTCCAAGGCGTTCGCGGCCAACCTGCTGTCCGCGCTGGACGTGGACGGCGACACCGGCCGGATCGCGATGGTGGTCGCCCTTGGTTTCATGGCGGCGATCAGCCTGGTCAATCTGCGGGGCGTCGGCGAGAGCGTCAAGGCGAACGTGGTGCTCACCGCCGTGGAACTCTCCGGACTGCTGATCGTGATCGGTGTCGGGGTATGGGCGATGGTCGAGGGAAAGGCCGAGTTCTCCCGAATCACCGAGTTCAACACCTCGGGCGGTGAATCGGCCTTCGGCGCCGTGACCGCCGCGACCGCGCTCGCCTTTTTCGCTATGGTCGGATTTGAGGATTCGGTGAACATGGCGGAGGAGACGAAGGACCCGGTTCGTATCTTTCCCCGAATGATGTTGATCGGTCTCTGTATCACCGGTGTCATTTATGTGCTGGTCGCGATCGCGAGCGTCGCCCTGGTGGAGCCGTCGCTGCTCGGCGAGGGCGAGACGCCGCTGCTGCGGGTGGTGCAGGCCGGTGCGCCCGGCTTCCCGATCGACCTGTTCGCCTGGATCACCATGTTCGCCGTCTCCAACTCGGCGCTCATCAACATGCTGATGGCCAGCCGACTGCTCTACGGCATGTCACGGGAACGTTGCCTGCCCGCCCCGCTCGCCCGGCTGCTCCCGGGCCGCCGCACCCCCTGGGTGGCGATCACCTTCACCACCCTGCTGGCGTTCCTGCTCATCGGCTACGCCGACCTGACGGCGCTCGGCGGCACCACGTCGCTGCTGCTGCTCTGCGTCTTCGCGGTGGTCAACGTCGCCGTGCTGGTGCTGCGCCGCGACAAGGTCGCCCACCGCCACTTCCGCGCCCCCACGGCGCTCCCGGTCCTCGGCGCGGTGCTCTGCGCCTACCTCGCCACGCCACTCTCCGGCCGCGCCGGCGCGGACTACCGGGTCGCCGGCTGGCTGATGCTGCTGGGCATCGCCCTCTGGGCCTGTGTCTGGCTCGGCAACCGGGCCCTGGCCGGGCGGGCTTCGGCGGACGTCGGCTCCGTGCCGGCCGGGCCTGACGGCCCGGACGACCCGGACCAGCCGCCGCGCGGCTGAACGCGGGACGACCGTTGGCCGCAGCGGCCGGCCGGCCCGGCCGGCTTGGCCGGCGGTGCCGTGCACGGCCTGGGGCCGTGTGCGCTCGCTCGTGGGCCGAGGGAGCGGGACAGGCTTAGGCCCGGTGGCCGCGTGGCCGCCCGCCGGGCGACCCGGCAGCGCCCCGCCGGCCGGCGGCGAGCCCGTCCACCAGCCGCACCGTGAGCCCGGCCGCGCGGACCCGGTCGAGCAGCCCGTCGAGGTCGGCGAGGGTCGGCGCCGACCCCCGGCCGGCCGGATCCTCGTCGCGCAGCAGCCCCAGCACCGTGTCCAGCTCGGCCACGGCCTGCCTGGCCGTCTCCTCGATGGCCACCAATGCCTCCCTGGCGAACCCCGGATCCGAACCCAGGACCGTACGCGCCGCGCCCGCCTGCAGGGTGACGGCGCTGAGCGCGTGGCCGACCGAGTCGTGCAGTTCGCGCGCCAACCGGTTGCGGACCGCCAGGTCCGCGGCCCGGCGCTCCGCCGCGGCGAGCCGGTCCGCCGGGGTGGGACCGAGCAACGCCGGCGCCAGCCGGGCCAGCAGCGCCCCGGCCCCGGCCACGACGGCGACCAAGGCCACGAGCACCGCGAGCCCCACGGGCGGCGCCAGCCACGGGCGATCGACGAGTGCCGGGAACTGCTCGGCCCACCGGCCACGGCGCAGCGGGCCGACGAACGGCATCGCCACCAGGAACCCGGCCGCCGGCGGCAGCGCCAGCGACGCCCCGCTCACCAGCCCGCCGAGCGCCGTGAGCGCCACGCACCACGACGCCGTGCGGCGCCGCGCGGCCCACCACCCGGCCGGCCCGTCCGCTGGCGGCGGCCAGGAGCTCGAGGTCGCCAGGGCCCGGACCGCCGCCGCCTCCAGCGGACGCACCCGCGGAAACAGCCCGGCGACCGCCACCAGCGGCAGCGCCAGGCCGAACGCGAGGAACTGCCAGCCCAGGTGCGTGGTGACGTCGGCGTCGGGGCGGTCCAGCCCGATCACCACCGACGTGAGCAGGAAGAACGGCATCAGCAGCGCCCCGCCCACCAGCAGGTGCGCCCAACGCCTCGCCAACAGGCGGCGGTTCAGCACGACGACCGCGCCCCGGAGGCGACGCGGCCGGCGAGGAGGCGGACGCCGAAGGCGAGCACCAGCGACCCCGACATCACCTGGCCAGCGTAGACCAGGCACAGCAGCACGCCCGGGCGCTCACCGCCCGCGAAGGCGTCCCCGGCGAACACGCCGGCCGCCAGCAGCCAGCCGCCCCACGCCGTCAGCGCCGCGCCGCCCGTCCACGCCAGCCCGACCGCGACCCACACCCTCACCCGACCGAAGCGGGCCGGCCGCAGGGCGAGCAGCAGCACGCCGGCCGCGGCGGCCAGCGCGAACAGCACGTCGGCGGCCGCGGTCACGTGGAACGCGGCATCGCGGTCCCCGGCCCGCGCCGCGCCGAGGCCGACCGTGGCACCGCACAGCCACAGCACCCGCATCGCCGCCGGCCACAGCAGCAGTACCGCCGCGCCCACCGCCGCCGCCCGGCCGGCGCCGTGGAGCGGGCCGGGGAGCGCGTCGAGGCGCGGCCGCAGCAGCCGTCCCCAGCGCCGCCCGACGTACCGCGCGAACAGCCCGCCGAGCGCCAGCGCCTGCACGCCGAAGCCCGTGTAGACGAGCGTGAACACCCACGGATCGAGGGACGCGTCGGCACCGCCCGGGTCGGGTCCCGAAGGCTCGGCGCCGAACCACTCGACGAGGCTCACCACCGGAAAGCCGACGACGATCGGCGCCAGCAGCCCGGTGGCGAGCCACAGCGGCGCCAGGACCAGCCAGGCGGGCAGCCGCCGCCCCCAGTCCCTGGTGAGCGCGAGGACCAGCACCACCACGCAGGCGTCCATCGCGGCGGTCAGCGCGTTCGCGACGAGGAGCACCGACCCGCCCTCGGCGTCGCGCAGTTCGCTGCCCGCCGGGATGCCGAGGTGACCGCCGCACAGCCAGCTGATCTTGAGCGCGAGGTAGGGCAGGCAGGCGGCGACGGCTAGGGAGCCGAGCAGCACGGCGAGCCAGGGACGGTGGGTGGGCCTCGGCTCGGCCCGCGATCTCGTGGTCATGCCACCACGCTGCCGGCCGGCGCGCCCCCGGCCCTCCTGCCGGGCGACGATCCGCCTCCCCCGCGCGGGGGAGCCGGGTCAGCTCGGCGGACGACGCCCCGCGTCGCGGGCGCCGCCTACGGTGACGAGCGTCGGCGAACGGCGAACGGCGAACGGCGAACGGCGAGGGAAGCGGGGAGCGGGACATGACGTGGTGGGAACGGGCCGGCCGGATCGGCGGATACGGCGCGGCGGTGGCGATGACGCCCTACCCGCTGATCAAGATCTCCTGGGTGCTGGGAGCGCTGCTCGGCCTGCTGCCGACCGGGAGCGACACGTCCCTGCTCGCCTGGGTGGTGCTCAACGGCGCCACCGTCGTCATGGCCGGCGTCGGGATCCTCCTCGCCCTCGCCCTGGTGCGGCCCTGGGGGACGCGGATCCCGGCGGCGCCGCTGGCGCTCACCGCCTGGATCGGGGCGGGCTTCCTGGTGTCGGTGCTGCCGTTCGCCCTCGTCAGCTCGGCCCTCGACGCCGGAGCCGGCGAGGCCGACCCGGACCCCGGAGCGGGCGGCGACGACCCGACCATGCCGGCCTGGGAGGGCGCGCTGATCCAGACCGCCTTCGTGGCCATGGGCATCGGCCTGGCCCTGGCGCTTCCCGCCTATCTGCGCCGCCGCTGGCCACGAGCGCTGGCCGGCCGGCTAGGCGACAGCCACGGCGACGGTGACGGCGGCGGGCGGACGCCCCGGTGGGCGGTCGCGGCCGGCGTCGTGCCCGGCGCGTGCTGGCTCTACTGGGCGGCCGGCGGCACCGTGGGCCTCGCGCACCAGGGGCAACGCGGCGTCGACTGGCACCTGTTGACCCTGCTCGGCGCGGGCTGGGCGCTCGC
>NZ_BAAGPR010000042.1:0-58108 GCF_054783955.1 Streptomyces mayteni
GGCGCGGCCAGAGCCCGCGCGAAGCGCGGAAAAGGGCGGGTGGGTGGGGGAAAACCCCTGCCGGCCGCCAAGCGCACCGCACCGGCATATAGGCCCGAACACCACCCCCGCCAACCGAAAGGTGGTGGTCACCACCATCGGTCACACCCCGCCCCCTTCCTACTGTGCGGCCATGGACAACAACCCCCGCCCCACAGCCGAAGGGCCGTTCCTCGCCGGTCGTACCGCGCTCGTCACCGGGGCCGCCAGTGGGATCGGGCGGGCCTGCGCCGTCGCGTTGGCCGGCGCCGGCGCGCACGTGCTCGTCGTGGACCGGGCGGCGGAGGCCGCCAGGGCCACGGCGGAGGAGATCGGCGGCACCGCGTTCGTCCTCGACCTGTCCGAGCCCGACGCGGTCGACACGCTGCCCGACGACGCGGACGTCGTGGTCAACAACGCCGGGCTCCAACACGTCGCGCCGCTCCACGAGTTCCCGACCGACCGGTTCGCGCTGATCCAGCGGGTGATGGTGGAGGCGCCGTTCCGGATCCTCCGCCGGACCCTTCCGCACATGTACGCGCAGGGCTGGGGGCGGATCGTCAACATCTCCTCGGTTCACGGGGTGCGCGCCAGTCCCTACAAGGCGGCCTACGTCACCGCGAAGCACGCCCTGGAGGGCCTGAGCAAGGTCGCCGCGATCGAGGGCGCGCCGCACGGCGTCACCAGCAACTGCGTCAGTCCGGCGTTCGTCCGCACGCCGCTGGCCGAGGACCAGATCGCCGACCAGGCGCGGGCGCACGGCATGGCGGCGGACGACGTGGTCCGGCGCGTGATGTTGGAGCGTCCGGCGATCAAGCGGCTGATCGAGCCGGCGGAGGTCGCCGGCACCGTGCTGTGGCTGTGCGGCCCGCACACCGGCTATCTCACCGGCGCCTCGATTCCGCTCGACGGCGGCTGGACCGCCCACTGAGCCACCGCGCCGTTCCCCACCGGCGCCCCGTCCCCCTCCCCACCCCCCACCCAACCGGAAGTGGTGTCCATGCCCGCCCCAGCACCAGACGCACCCGCCCCACCCACCCCACCCGCCCCGCCCACACCGGAGAAGCTCCGCCGCGTCGTCGCCGCGAGCCTGATCGGCACCACCATCGAGTGGTACGACTACTTCCTCTACGGCTCCGCCGCCGCGCTGGTCTTCGGCAAGGTGTTCTTCCCCGAGTCGGATCCGCTCACCGGCACCCTGCTGTCGTTCCTGACCTACGCCGTCGGCTTCGCCGCCCGTCCGATCGGCGCGCTCGTCTTCGGGCACTTCGGCGACCGGGTCGGCCGCAAGAAGCTGCTGGTGGTCAGCCTGTTGATGATGGGCTGCGCCACCACGCTGATCGGCTGCGTGCCCGGCTACGCGACCATCGGCGTCGCCGCGCCCATCCTGTTGACGGTGCTGCGGCTGGTGCAGGGCTTCGCGCTCGGCGGCGAGTGGGGCGGGGCCGTGCTGCTGGTGTCGGAGCACGGTGACGCGCGGCGGCGCGGGTTCTGGGCGTCCTGGCCGCAGGGCGGGGCGCCGGCCGGCAACCTGATCGCGGTGGGCGTGCTGTCGCTGACGACCACCCTGCTCAGCGACGAGGCGTTCGAGACCTGGGGCTGGCGGGTGCCGTTCCTGCTGTCGGCGGTGCTGGTGCTGGTCGGGCTGTGGATCCGGATCTCCGTCGACGAGTCGCCGGTCTTCCAGGCGGCGCTGGCCAGCGCCGAGCGCCGCAAGCGGGAGCAGCGGGCCACCGGGCAGGACGAGCAGCCGCCGATCCTGGCGGTGATCCGGCAGTCCTGGCGGGACATCCTGGTGGCGATGGGCGCGCGGATGGCGGAGAACATCTCGTACTACGTGATCACCACGTTCGTCCTCGTCTACTGCGTCGACCACCTCGACCTGTCGCAGCAGACCGCGCTCAACGCCGTGCTGATCGGCTCCGCCGTGCAGTTCTGCCTGATCCCGGTGTTCGGGGCGCTGTCCGACGTGGTCGGCCGGCGGCCGGTCTACCTCTTCGGCGCGGTCGGCACCGGCGCCTGGGCGTGGGCGTTCTTCACGCTGCTTGACACCGAGTCGTTCCCGGCGCTGTTGCTCGCCGTCACGGTGGGGCTGGTGTTCCACAGCGCCATGTACGCGCCACAGGCGGCGTTCTTCTCCGAGCTGTTCGCGACCCGGATGCGGTACTCGGGGGCCTCGATCGGCGCCCAGTTCGCGTCGGTGGCCGCCGGCGCGCCGGCGCCGCTGATCGCCACGGCGCTGCTGCAGTCCACGGGCGGCTCGGGGGCCATCTCGCTGTATGTCACGGCGGCCGCGCTGCTCACCGTGGTCGCGCTGGTCGCCGCCCGCGAGACCCGAGGCAGCGACCTGGGCGAGGATGACGCGGAACCAACGCCCGCCGCGCCGGCGGCCGCGGCGGTCGAGGGCCGTCCGACCTCCTGACGGGCCGCCCGACACCTGCCATGATGGCTGCCCGATGACTGGTCAGACGGCGTCGGCCGCCCACCATGTCAGCAGGCTGCTCGACCTGTTGACCACGGACGCACCCGCCGAGCGCTTCGGCGCCGTCGCCACCGAGGCCCGCCTCGGTGGCGTCGCGGCGCCCGAGCTCGCGGAGGTCGAGCGCGCCACCGCGGCCGCGCTGCGCATCCACCGCGCCCTGCGGCAGCACCGGCGGCGGGAGGCGGAGCTGACCGCGCTGTTCGACACGGCGGGCGACCTGGCCGCGCTGCGCGACCTGGACGCCGTCCTCAACTCGATCGTGCGCCGGGCGAGAAGCCTCCTCGGCACGGACACCGCCTACCTCACGCTGCACGACGAGGAGGCGGGCGACACCTACATGCGGGTCACGGACGGCTCGGTCTCGCCGCTCTTCCAGAACCTCAGGCTGGGCCTTGGCGAGGGGCTCGGCGGGCTGGTCGCGCAGACCGCCACCCCCTATGCCACGCCCGAGTACCGCACCGACGGCCGGTTCCTGCACACCTCGTCCATCGACGCGGGGGTGCTGGACGAGGGCCTGGTGGCGATCCTCGGCGTGCCACTGCAACTCGGCACGGGCGACGGGCGGGAGCGGAAGGTCATCGGGGTGCTGATGGCCGCCGACCGGACGCCGCGGACGTTCGCCCCCGAGGAGGTGGCGCTGCTCTGCTCGCTCGCCGCGCACGCCGCGATCGCCATCGACACCGCGCGGGCGCTGGCCGACACCAGGGCCGCGCTGGCCGAGCTGGCCGAGGCCAACGCCGTGATCCGCGCGCACTCGGCCGCCATGCAGCGCGCGGCGGAGGCGCACGACCGGCTCACCGGTCTCGTGCTGCGCGGCGGGGAGCTGCCCGAGGTGGCGACGGCGGTCGCCGGGCTGCTGGACGGCGCGATCACCATCCACGACGCGGACGGCCGGGCGTTGACGGCGGTGCGTCGCGGCGGCGGCCCGTTCGGGGAGCGGATGGACCCGGGCGAGCTGGCCGAGGCCGTCGCCGACTCGCACGGCGGCGGGCGGGCGGTGGCCAGGCGGGACCGCTGGATCTGCGCCGCGCTTGCCGGCCAGGAGCTCCTGGGCAGCCTGGTGCTGCACGGCTGCCCGCGGCTGGCCGACGCGGAGCGGCGGCTCTTCGAGCGGGCGGCGATGGTGACGGCGCTGCTCCTGCTGCTGCGCCGGTCGGTGGCCGAGGCGGAGAACCGGATCCGCGGCGAGCTGATCACCGACCTGCTGACAGCGCCGGACCGCGACCCGACGGGCCTGGTGGAGCGCGGCAGGTGGCTGGGCGTCGACCTGGCGCGGCCGCACCTGCTGCTGGTCGCCGAGACGGCCGCGGCCGCGCGGAAGCGGCTGGCCACGGCGGCCCGGCAGTTCCTGTTCGGCAGCGAGAGCGTCAGCGCGGAGCACGCGGCCGCCACCGTGCTGCTCGTCCCGCACGCGGACGCCGATCCAGGCGAGGCCGCCAGGACGGCGGCGGCCCAGCTGACGCAGCTGGTCGGGGCGCCGGTCACGGTGGGCGCCGCGGGTCCCGCGGCCGGGCCCGCCGGTCTGTTCGCCGCGCACGCGGAGGCCGTCCGCTGCCTGCGGGCTCTCACGGTCCTCGGCCGGGCCGGCGAGGGGGCGTGCGCGGCCGAGCTGGGCTTCCTCGGCGTGCTGCTCGGCGACGGCCGGGACGTCCACGGCTATGTGGCCGCCACCCTCGGCCCGCTGCTCGAGTACGACGCCAGGCGCGGCACGGAGCTGATCCGCACCCTGCACGCCTACTTCGGCTGCGGGCGGAGCCTGACCCGGGCCAAGGACCGGCTCCATGTGCACATCAACACGGTGGTGCAGCGCCTCGACCGGATCCAGGCGCTGCTGGGGCCTGACTGGAACGGTCCGGAGCGGGAACTGGAGCTCCAGCTGGCGCTCCGGCTCCATCTCCTCACCGGGAACCCTCCCCCAGACGTCGTCCGGGGGGACGCCCACGGCGACGGCTGACCCGACGACGGCCCGACCCGGCGGAAGAACGCGCGGCCGCGGGCGGTCACTCCGCCCAGTCGGCGCCCCAGGTGGTGTCGCGCGCCGCCCGGTAGGCCGGGCCCTGCCGGCGGGTCACGGTCTCACGGCGCAGCGCGGCGTCCGGCGTGCACAGGTCCAACAGGACCTGCCCCTTGCGGAGTTGGGGGCGGCGGACGACGCGCGCCGGGGCCGCGGTGGCCGGCGTCCGCCGCGTCGCCGCGACGTAGGAGAACTTCTCGTCCTCGTAGGGCAGCACGCCGCCCTTGACCCGCCGGTGCAGGGCGGAGCGGCTGACCCGGGCCGCGAAGTGGCACCAGTCGGCGCCAGGTTCGATGGGGCAGGTGGCGTCGTGCGGGCAGGGGGCGACGATCGCCAGGCCGGCGGCGAGCAGCCGGTCGCGCGCCGCCCGGACCCGGAGGTAGCCGTCGGGGGTACCAGGCTCGACCACGACGACGGCGGAGCCGGCCGCCGCGGCGGCCGCGTCGACGAGTCCCTCGCGGGCCGGCTCGGGCAGCTCGCCAAGCAGGTAGGAGACCGTGACCAGGTCGGCGTCCTGGAGCTCGGCGCCAGGTGCCAGGCGTTCCCGGCGCCAGTCGACGCGGAGCCCGGTGCCGGCGGCCAGCTCGCGGCCGAGGGCGATGGCCGGCTCCGACCAGTCGACGACCGTGGTCTCGCGGGGGCCGCCCGGCCAGGTCTCGGCCCCGGCCCAGACGGCCGCCCCGGTGCCGCCGCCGAGGTCGAGGTGGCTGGCCGGGGCCCAGTCGGGCAGCCGGCCGGCGAGCTCCCGGAGCGCGGCCGAGATCGCCTCGAAGGTGGCCGGCATCCGGTAGGCGGCGTAGGCGACGGCGTCGGCCCGGTCCCGCAGGATGGGCGCGGCGGAGACGGTGCGCCCCCGGTAGCTGGCGATCAGCCGCTCGACGGCCGCCGTGGCCTGCCGGGGCGGCAGGCCGTCGAGCAGCCGGTCGAGGGCGGCGCCGAGCGGGGTGGTGGTGGGGCTGGTCACCGCCGCAGTGTAGACGCGCGGCGCCAGGGGCGGACGAGGGCCAGGAAGCAGATCGTGGAGAGCACCACGGAGCCGAACTGGACGACGGCCATCGGGACGGCGGTGTCCTCGCCGGCCACGCCGACCAGCGGGGAGGCGATGGCGCCGACGAAGAACTGCGAGGCGCCGAGCAGCGCGGAGGCGGAGCCGGCGGCGTGCGGGGTGCGTTCCAGGCCCTCGGTGTTGGCGTTGGGCAGCACCAGCGGCATCGAGCCCATCAGGACGAAGAGCCCGGCGGCGATCGGGACGAGGCCGACGTCGCCGAGGATGCCGGAGGTCATCAGCAGCAGGGCGGCGGCGGAGACCAGCAGCAGCGCGTGGCCGGTGGCCATGATCCGGTGGGTGGCGACCCGGCCGACCAGGATCTTGCCGTTGACCTGGCTCATGATCACCAGGCCGATGGAGTTGATCATGAACAGCAGGCTGAAGGTCTGCGGCGAGGCGCCGTAGATCTCCTGGATGACGAACGGGGAGGCGGCGACGTAGGCGAAGAGGCCGGCGAAGGTGAGGCCGCCGACAAGCAGGTGGCCGGTGAAGACGCGGTCCCTGAAGAGGCCGCCCATGGTGCTCAGGGCGGCGCGCACGCCGCCGCGCTCGCGCCGTTCCGCGGGCAGCGTCTCGGGCAGCCAGCGGGCCGCGACCAGGGTGAGCAGCAGCCCGGCGACGGCGAGGACGACGAAGATGCCGCGCCAGTCGGTGAACCGCATCAGCTGGCCGCCGAGCACCGGGGCCAGGATCGGCGCGAGCCCGGAGATCAGCATCAGGGTGGAGAAGAACCGGGCCATGGCGACGCCGTCGAACATGTCGCGGACGATGGCGCGGGCGACGACCACGCCGGCCGAGCCGGCCAGGCCCTGGAGCAGCCGGAAGGCGGTCAGCGACTCGACGTTGGGCGCGAAGGCGCAGGCGGCGGAGGCCACCACGTAGCCGCCCATGCCGACGAGCAGCGGCAGCCGGCGGCCGAGTTGGTCGCTCATCGGGCCGACGACCAGCTGGCCGAGGCCGAGGCCGAGGAGGCACGCCGTCAGGGTGAGCTGCACGGTGGCGGCGCCGGTGCCGAGGCTGTCGGCGACCTCGGGCAGGGCGGGGAGGTAGGTGTCGATGGAGAGCGGGGTGAGGGCGGTGAGGCTGCCCAGAATGAGGGTGAGCAGCAGTCCGGCCCGCCGCCGGCGGGAGAGCTGCGGCGCTCTCTTGCCGGTCGTGGCGGGCCGGGTCGTCGAGGTCTGTGGGTCAAGTGTGGATGCGGCCGTCGGGGATTGGCCGGGCTGGGTCATGCACCTCTCCGGTGAATCGCTCGGAACAATCCGATCATCCCATGATTGGGTGGCCGCCCTCCGCTTCTTTACGCCCCTCCGGGGGATCCCGCGCGGTGCGTTTGGTCACACACGCCCCGGCACGGGCGCGAAGCGCTCGCGACTGCGACGTTCGGCACGTTCTCCAGCCGTTTCGTGGGCCTACCGTCACACTCGGCGAGTTCACATGGGACCCAGCCGCTCAGCGCCGCTCGCGGCCCGCCAGGTGCGGGAGCGGACCGCCGACCTGACGACGATGGCGGAGGAGTCGGTGCTCGGCGTCCGCGTCATCAAGAGCTTCGGCCATCACCGCGGCCTGACCCGGGCCTTCCGGGAGCTGGCACTCCGGATTCGCGGCACGGAACTGGCCAAGGCCCGCCTGCTGGCGGCCCTTTCCGCGCTCCTCGCGATGCTGCCGGACGCGTCGTTGGGGGCGGTGCTGGTGCTGGGCGCGGTGGAGGTGGCGGACGGCGAGTTGTCGGCCGGTACGCTCCTGGCCTTCCTCGCGATCGCGCTGGAGTTGCGCCCGGCGGTGGCGTCGACCGGATCGCTGCTGGCGATGAGCAGCGACGCGGCGACCGCGGCCGACCGCTACTTCGAGGTGATGGACCGGCCCACCCCGGCCGACGCGGCACGGCCGCGGCAACGCACGGGTCGAGCGGGCACGGAGACGAGGGCCGAGCCCGAGGCGCCCGCGGCCGACGTGGTCTTCGACGGCGTGGAGTTCCGCTACCCGGACGCCCCGCCGGGCGAGCCGGCCATGCTGACGGGCGTCAACCTGCGGCTCGCGCCCGGCGAGACCGTGGCCCTGGTGGGCGCCACCGGCAGCGGCAAGAGCACCCTGGTCGCCCTGGTGCCCCGGCTGCACGAGCCGACCGGCGGCCGGATCCTGCTCGACGGTACGGACGTCACGGCACTGACGCGCGCCGCGTTGCGGCGTCAGGTCTCCGTCGCCTTCGAGGAGCCCACGCTCTTCTCCACGACGGTCGCCGAGAATGTCCTGCTGGGAGCCGAGCACGCCGACGCGGAGGATCTCGCCAGGGCCCTGGACATCGCCCAGGCGGACGGCTTCGTCCGGGCCCTCCCCGACGGTGCGCTGACCCACGTCGGCGAGCGGGGCATGAGCCTGTCGGGCGGCCAGCGTCAGCGGCTGGCGCTCGCTCGTGCCATCGTCGGCCGACCCCGCCTGCTCGTCCTCGACGATCCGCTCTCCGCCCTGGACGTCCACACGGAATCGCTCGTCGAGGCGGCGCTGCGCCGGGTCCTGGCCACCACGACGGCCCTGGTCGTCGCGCACCGGCCGTCCACCGTGCTGCTCGCCGACCGGGTCGCCCTGCTGTCCGGCGGTCGGATCACCGCCGTCGGGACCCACGACGATCTGCTGCGCACCCACCCAGAGTACGCCGCCCTGATGAGCGCGTTCACGGTCGACGGGAGCGCCGCGCGATGACCCGGTCGGGAGCCGGCCAGCCGCCCGCCGGCGGCGGCGTCGACCCGTTCGGAACGGACTCGCTCCCCGCCCCCAGGAGAGCGGCCCGGTCGCTGCTGGCGTCCCTGCTGCGCCCGCACGCCCGCCGCCTCCGGCTGGCCGGCGCGCTGGTGCTGTTGCAACGGGGCGCGGCGCTGACGGGCCCGCTGCTGGTGGCCTACACGATCGATCGGGCGGCACCGGCC
Organism: Streptomyces mayteni; assembly: GCF_054783955.1. Taxonomy (NCBI): domain Bacteria; kingdom Bacillati; phylum Actinomycetota; class Actinomycetes; order Kitasatosporales; family Streptomycetaceae; genus Streptomyces; species Streptomyces mayteni. Next base: position 8,484 of record NZ_BAAGPR010000042.1, read on the forward strand.
TGGCGAACGGGTGACCGGTGGCCGATGACCACCATTGCGATCGGCTACCTGCTGTGCGTGCTGGCCTCCGGGGCCCTGCAGTACGCGTTCGTCACGGTCTCCGCCCGGATCAGCCAGGACGTGCTGCTCGACCTGCGCGTCCGCGTGTTCGGGCACGCCCAGCGCCTGAGCCTGGACTTCCACGAGCGCTACACCTCGGGCCGCCTCACCTCCCGGCTCACCACCGACGTCGCGGCGCTGCGCGGCCTGCTCGACGACGGCCTGGCGACGATCGTCACCGCCGCCGTGTCCACCGCCTACATCACGGCGGCACTGCTGTACCTCGACTGGCCGCTGGGCCTGGCCGCGGTGCTCGTCATGGGGCCGCTCGCCTGGACCATGCGGTCGTTCCGGCGGCGGTCGGCGCGCGTCTATCGCCGGCGGTCGAGCGCGATGGCGGTGGTCGTCGCGAGACTCGCCGAAACCCTGGGCGGCATCCGTACCGTCCAGGCGTTCCGGCGGGAGGAGCCCAACGGCGCCGCGTTCGCCGCCCTCAACGGGGAACACCGGCGGACGAACGGCGACGCCGGCCTGGAAATGGCCCGTTACGTCACCGCGTCGCGGCTGGTCGCCAACGTCGCCGTCGCCGCCCTGGTGGTCTGGGGCGCCTCCCGAGTCGTCTCCGGCGGGCTGGAGTTGGGCGCGTTCGCCGCGGCCGTCCTCTATCTGCGGCAGCTCTACGACAACCCGCTCAGGCTCGGTGGGGTCGCCGACGCCTACCAGTCGGCGGCCGCCTCCCTGGAGAAGATCGCCGCCCTGCTCGGCCAGCGGCCCACCGTCCCCGAACCGCCCACCCCCGTCCTCCTCCCGCCTCCGGCCGCCGAGAGCCCCGGCCGCTCCGTGACCTTCGAGGACGTGACCTTCGCCTACCCGACCGGCGGAGCGGCGCTGTCCGGGGTCGACCTCCACATACCCGCCGGTCAGACGCTCGCCGTGGTCGGACCGACCGGCGCCGGCAAGTCCACGCTGGTCAAGCTGCTGGCCCGCTTCCACGACCCCACGGCCGGCCGCGTTCTCGTCGACGGCACGGACCTGCGTCAGCTGTCCGCGCCCGAACTGCGCCGCACCGTGGTCATGGTGCCGCAGGACGCGTTTCTCTTCTCCGGTTCGGTGGCCGAGAACATCGCGATCGGCCGGCCCGACGCGGATGCCGCGGCCATCACCCGCGCGGCCCTGACCCTCGGGGCACACGACCTCATCGCCGCGCTGCCGGACGGCTACGACACGGACGTCCGAGCGCGCGGCACCCGGCTCTCGGCCGGCCAGCGGCAGCTCATCGCCCTGACCCGCGCCCTGCTCGCCGAACCCGCGATCGTGATCCTCGACGAGGCGACGTCCTCCCTCGACATCCCCACCGAGCGAGCCGTGCACCACGCGATGCGCACCGTGCTGCGGGGGCGAACGGCCGTGATCGTCGCTCACCGCCTCTCGACCGTCCAGCTGGCGGACCGGGTGTTGGTGGTGAACGAAGGACGCCTGGTGGCGGACGGCCCACCCGACGCGCTCCTCACACGAGACCTGGGCTGGCCTCCAACCGCACCACAACACCGGCGCGCGGGGGGCCAGTAGTCGTGGATATCAGTCCGCTCAGCAGCTCGCCTGGGAGAACAAGCACGCCAAGGGCTTCAACACCACCGATGTCGCGGTCGAGTTCGGGCTGCTCACGGGCGCGAAGCGCCCGCGACTGCGACGTTCGGCACGCCTTTCTGGCCGTTCCGTGGGCCTACCGTCACACTCTGCGAGTTCACCTGGGCCACAGCCTGGGCCGCTTACCGCCGCGCCACGCTGATCAGATGCGAGCTGGCGGCCAGCAGCTCGGGGTATGGCTCCGCCATCCGGGCCGCCACCAGCGCTGACTCGAACAGCGGAGTGCCGATCGCCGACTCCCCCGTGAACTGCTCGGTCGCCTTGAGCATGCCCCACGTCGGCCCCTCGATCCCGAACACCTCGGCGCCCGCGAACCCGGCCGCGTCGACCTCGTTCCGCAGCTCCTCGGCGCTGTGGAAGTACGCCTGGGTGAAGGACTTCTTCCCGTCATGGATCCGGGATTCGAGGATCCCTGCGATGCTCCGCTGAACATGCTCCCGGTGCAGATGCGCGAACGCCGTGTGCTCGAACAGCGAGGCGTACCTGTTGATTCCGGCGGCGGCGAGGAGCCCTCCGGGTCGCAGCACACGGAACGCCTCGGCAAGGGCCTGCCGCCGGTCTCCGGCATCGGTGAGGTGGTAGAGCGGGCCGAGGAGCAGCACGACATCGTAGGAGCCGTCCGCTGCGGCGAGTTGGCGTGCGTCACCCAGCTCGGCCGCACATCCGGCGATCTGTTGGGCTTGGTCGACATGGCGGGGAACCGGGTCGACCAGGTGCACGCCATAACCGTCCGCGATCAGCCACCGCGCGTGCGTCCCCGGGCCACCGCCGACGTCGAGCACCCGCGCGGGAGGCTCTGGCAGGTAGCGGCGCAGCAACTCCTGCGTGCGCAGCAACTCCAATGCGCCGTCGGCAGACGACGACAGCCGGTCAGCCTCGGTGACCTTCGAGGAGTAGAACGCCATCACCTCAGGAGCTATCCGTGGGGCAGTCATGTGTGCATCTTGTCCCGCCGGGCGCTTCGGCAACAGGTAACCTGACCGGTCAACCTGACAACTTTCCGGAGGGGGCTCATGGCCAAGCTGAAGTACGAACAGATCGCCGACCACTTGCGCGAGCGGATCACCAACGGGGAGTTCAGGCCCGGCGATCTGCTCCCCTCGGGACGCGACCTCTGCGAGCAGTGGGGAGTGTCCCGTGCGACGGTCATCAAGGCGATGGATGTCCTTCGCGCGGACGGCGCTGTCGTGGCGCGCCAGGGCTCCGGGTTCACGGTCGTGGATACACCCGTCGCTCGCCCTGCCGGTCGCCGTGGATCCGGCGCGCGAGTGGTGGGCGCACATCCGTTCCGGCGCCTCGGCACACCGACGCGGGAACGACCGCCGCAACGGATCGCTGACGCCCTGCAACTCGACCCCGGCGAACTGGCGCTACGGCGTGCGCGGCTCATCCTCCTCGACGAAGGTAGCGCACTGACACTGGTCAACGCCTGGTTCCCACCGGACATCGCGGACGCCTGCCCGCGCCTGGCGAGCGAAGGACCGCTGGCCGAAGGCACCACGACCTATGTCACACGCACAACGGGCCGGTCATCCGCGCGGGGCATGGATGTCCACACGGCCCGCCTGGCGACGGACGAGGAGGCCGGAACGCTCGGCACCACCACCCCGACCGCCGTGGCCGTCACACTGCACACCGCTTTCGACGCGGAGGGCCTGCCCTTGGTCTGCGAGGAGGGCGTGACTCCGGGAGAACTGTGGGAACTGACGGACAGCTACCCGATGGGGTCATGAGGTAACGAATGACTGGACCGGTCAACCGGTCCAGTGTATGAAAGGAGGTCACCGGCCCCTTTCATGGATCGAGTTGCCCATGAGCATGTCGTCTCCGAACTGGATTCCTCCCAACGGCCATGGCGTCCGTCAGCTCCCAGCCGGCCGTTGGTTCGACGCGGTCGAGGTCGGTAGTCTCGCCGCCGTCCCCGCCCTCGGCCGACTCGGCCCGCGATCTGGACCGGTCATCGAGGACCAGACACGAGACGTCGTCCGCTGGCTGATCCCACCGCGAGCGGGCACCGGGTGGAACCTGCCCTTGGCGCGCGTCCTCGGCCACGGCGACACCGTTGCGATGCCGCCCGCCGAGTGGACGTGGGGCCTACGGTTGGGCGCGCCGCCCGTGCGCTGGCTCTACCCACCGACCGGCACCTGCCTGACCAGCCCCCGGATGCTGCTTGAGGCGCTGACCGCGATGCCGCCCCCGCCGACCGGGACGCGCTACACCGCCGGCACGGCCCGCGCCGAGGCCGCCTTCACCGTGGTGACCGGCCGCGAGGGGCCCGTCGATCCGACCGTGCCCGTGACCTGCTCGTACTGCCACCACCCCATCGTCGTGAACAACGACCACGCCACCACCTGCCCGTGGAAACGTGGAAAGGCCCCGGCGCGGTGACGACCGGCATCTCCCTACGCTGGGGCACCCACGAGCTGATGGGCCAACTGGTCACCGACCCGACAACCTGCCGCGTCGGCCGGCTGGACGGAGTGCTGGAACACGTGGCCCGCGAGACCGGGCAAGTCCTGCACGTCGAGGCACACATGCGTCCGGTCGACGGAAGCGGCATGGAGTGGACCGCTGACGCGGCCGCCTTGGTGTCGGTAGCCGATGCGTCCTGACCACCCCACGAGGCTCATGGACCTGGGGCAGAACGTCGCAAGAAAAATCGGGAAGAACGCTCGACGGACCTACAGCCCCGCCCCCGGACATCGGACCATGCGGCTGACGCGGGTGACCACTCGTCCCTACGCTGTCTGGATGGTCACTCCGGTTGAACTCGTCATCTTCGACTGCGACGGCGTGCTCATCGACAGCGAGCGCATTGCCGTGCGCGTCCATGTCGCGACGGGCGCCGAGTTGGGCTGGCCGCTGACCGAAGCCGAGGTGATCGAGAAGTTCATCGGCCGGTCGATCGTCTCCAACGCAGAGCACATCACCGCCCGAGTAGGTCCGAGCCGGGCCGCGCTCTGGCTGGAAAGGTTCGCGGAACTCCACCGCACGGCCGTCGACGCCGAACTCACCCCGGTCGACGGCATCCTCGAAGTCCTCGACACCCTCACGCTTCCCAGCTGCGTCGCCTCTGGCGGCAGCCACGACACGATGCGCCACACCCTGGGCCGCACCGGGATCTACCCACACTTCGAAGGCCGCGTCTTCAGCGCCAGCGAGGTCGCCCACGGCAAACCGGCCCCCGACCTGTTCCTGCACGCCGCCAAGCGGATGGGCGTCCACCCCTCGGCCTGCATCGTCGTCGAGGACAGCAAGTACGGGATCCAGGCAGCCCGCGCGGCCGGCATGCGCGCCCTTGGATACACCGGCGGACTCACACCCGCCCAATGGCTCGAAGGACCGAACACCACGGTCTTCGACGACATGAGCAGACTCCCGGCACTCCTCGCGAAAGCGTCAGGGCTACCCGCGCCCGCCAACCCGGCTACTCAGAATCGCCAACCCGAGCGCTAACCCACCAACCGGCCCGGCCCGCCGCCGGTGTCGGCGGGCCGGGCTGGTCGCGTGCCTAGGCGGGCCGCAGGCCCGGGTCGCCGGCCAGGGAGGTGAGGGTGGCCGCGGTGACGACGCCCGCGCCCGGGGTGGTGACGGTCGGCACCACCCGGTACTCGGCGCGCAGTTGGCGGCTGTCGAGGGTGAGGACGACGTAGCCGCGGCGGCCGTCGTAGAACCACAGGTGCGGGTTGGCGCCGGTCAGGGCCGGCCAGTTGGCCGGCCGCTCCGAGCCGTTGCCGCCGCTGGAGATCGAGCTGGTGACCAGCTCGACGCCCAGGGTGCGGGAGGCCGGGTCGTCCCAGTCCGCCTTGATGTCGAAGCCGTAGTGGACGTGCACGTCGCCGGTGAGCACCACCAGGTTCTCCAGACCGGCCTCGCCGACCCAGGACAGGAAGCGCTGGCGGGCCGCCGGGTAGCCGTCCCAGGCGTCCATGGAGAGCGGCCAGGGCCCGTCGAGCCGGTTGCGGCGGCGGGAGAGCACCACCTGCTGCGGCACCAGGTTCCACACCGCGCGGGACCGGCGCCAGCCCTCGGCCAACCAGCGCTCCTGGCTGGCGCCGAGCAGTGTGCGCTCCGGCGCGGCGACCCCGTCGTCCGGCACCTGCCAGCCGTCGCCGAGCGCCTGGTCGTCCCGGTACTGGCGGGAGTCCAGGATGTCCAGCTGGGCCAGCCGGCCGTAGCCGAGCCGCCGGTGGAGCTGGGCGTCGGGGCCGTGCGGCAACTGGGCGCGGCGCAGCGGCATGTTCTCGTAGTAGGCCCGGTAGGCGGCGGCGCGGCGGACCAGGAACTCCTCGGGCGACACGCTGTTCTCGGGGATCGCGCCGGCGTAGTTGTTCTCCACCTCGTGGTCGTCCCAGGTGACCACGAACGGGTGGGCGGCGTGCGCGGCCCGCAGGTCGGGGTCGAGGTGGTAGAGCGCGTACCGCAGCCGGTAGTCCTCCAGGGTGACGGTCTCCCGGTTGAACTGGGCGGGCAGTTGGTCCGCGCCGGTGTAACCGCGGGCGCCGGCGGCGGCGTTGATCGGGTACTCGTAGAGGTAGTCGCCCAGGTGCAGGACGGCGTCGATGTTCTCCTCGCGGGCCAGGTGGCCGTACGCGGTGAAGTAGCCCTGGTCGTAACGCTGGCAGGAGACCACCGCGAAGCGCAGCGACTCGGCGCGGGCGCCAGGGGCCGGCGCGGTGCGGGTGCGGCCGACGGGGCTGACCCAACGGCCGGCGCGGAAGCGGTAGTAGTAGTCGGTCGCCGGGCCGAGGCCGCCGGCCTCGACGTGCACCGCGTGGTGGAACTCGGGGTGGGCGCGCTCCTCGCCCGACCGCACGATCCGGCGGAACGCCTGGTCCCTGGCGATCTCCCAGCGCACGGTGACCGGTTGGGCCGGCAGCCCGCTGTCGACGGCGAACGGCTCGGGCGCCAGCCGGGTCCACAGCACCACGGAGTCGTGGTGCGGGTCGCCGGAGGCCACGCCCAGGGCTTGTGGGGGCACCTCCCAGCGTTAGCTGGGGGAGGGTCGGTGGACAGCGCGTTCGGGTCGAACGGGGCCGCCGCCTGGGCCGCGTTGGGGAGGTTGGTGGAGAACGCGATCGCCGCCGCCACGCCGGTGACGGTGAGGAAGCGGCGCCGGTCGAGGAGCCGGGCGGCGGCGCGCAGCGCGTCGGTGGGGGATGTCGGGGAAGGGGTGTGCGTCATGCCGTCGAGTGCAGCGAAGCCGCCCGGCCGCGGGGCGGCCCGCGTCCGTCGACCACACGGCGATTCCATGACAAGGCACCGTGCGGAGACCAGGCGCGGCGCGGAATAGCGCCGGCGCACGGCGGGTTGCACGCCGCATGACTCACGACCCCGCCGTACTCCGATACACCGCTTTCTCGTCGCGTCCTGAGGGGGGCAATCCGGCGGGCGTCGTGCTGGACGCCACCGGCCTGTCGGACGAGGCCATGCAGCGGATCGCCGCCGACGTCGGCTACTCGGAGACGGCCTTCCTCACCCCGGAGGGCGCGGCCGGCCGGTACGCCGTGCGCTACTTCAGCCCGCTCGCCGAGGTGCCGTTCTGCGGGCACGCCACGATCGCCACCTCGGTGGCGCTGGCCGAACAGGTCGGGCCGGGCGAGCTGACGTTCCTGACGCCGGTCGGCGAGGTGCCGGTCACGGTGCGGGTGGACGCGGACGGCGGCCTGCTGGCCACGCTCTCCAGCGTCGAGGCGCACCAGGAGCCGGTCGCCGGGGACGACGTCGCCGAGGCGCTGGCCGCGCTCGACTGGCCGGCCACCGACCTCGACCCCGCGCTGCCGCCGCGGATCGCGTTCGCCGGCGCCCGCCACCTGGTGCTGGCGGCGGCCAGCCGGGAGCGGCTGGCCGCCCTGGACTACGACTTCGACCGGCTGACCGCGCTGATGCTGCGGCTCGACCTGACCACGTTGCAGCTGGTCTGGCGGGAGTCACCCACCGTGTTCCACGTGCGCGACCCGTTCCCGGTCGGCGGGGTGGTGGAGGACCCGGCGACGGGCGCGGCGGCCGCCGCGTTCGGCGGCTACCTGCGCGATCTCGGGTTCGTGCCGCCGGCGGCCGTACTCACGCTGCACCAGGGCCACGACCTGGGAAGGCCCGCCCTGCTGAAGGTCGAACTCCGGCTCGGCGACCCGCGCGTCCACGTCACGGGCACCGCCGTCCGCATCCCGGACCCGGCCCCCGACGACGTCGAAGGCTAGGGCCTGAGGCGGGTCACCCGCTCGTGGGTGTGGGCCTCGATGTCCTGCACGGTGGTGTGCAGCAGCTGGTGCGACAGCTCGGAGAGCGCCCTGGCCGCCGCCAGCTCGCGCCCGATGTCGGGCACGTTCTCGTCGCCCGGATGAGCCCGGGCCACCCCCTCGGTGACCAGCACCGTGTCGGGCCGGTCCTCCAGGCGGGCCTCGGCCCGCGTCATGCGGCCCCCGTCCTGCTCGGAGTCGATGGACAGGTGCACGTTCCAGGTCTCCTCGTGTGCCATGATCGGCCTCCCTGGTGAACGTGTGAGGAGTCACGAAAAGCGTTCGTCCTTCCATGGTCGCTCTCTTCCGGCGCGAACGCACACACACCGGTCAGGGGCTCGAGTCCGGTGCGGAAGGCCATGGGAGGCTGGGGGCAGCCGGGCCGTACGACAGACCAGGTGGACCGATGCCAGAGCGAACGACAACGAAGCCCCGCGCCGGCGGGGCGGGCGCCGACCGGTGGGTCGTGGCGCTGCGCCGCACCCCGGTGTCGATGTGGCGGGACGACATCGACCACTGGGCGGCCGCGCTCACGTACTACTCGGTCCTCGCCGTCTTCCCCACGCTCTTCGTGGCGCTCTCGGTGATCGGGATCGCCGACCCCGGGGTGGCGCAGGAGCTGCTGTGGCAGTTCAGCGCGCTGGTGCCGGCCGGCTCGCGCGGCGACGTGGTGACCGCGCTGCACGACCTGTCGGAACAGCGCTCGGCGGCCTGGGTGGTGACGGTGGTGGGCGCGGTCAGCGCGCTGGTGTCCGCCTACAACTACCTGGCGATCTTCCGGCGGGTGCAGCACGGGATGCACGGGGTGATCGACCCGCGCCCGCCGTGGCGGGCCATCCCCCGCACCATGCTGTCGGCGCTCGGGCTGCTGATGCTGCTGGTGGCCAGCGCCACGGTGCTGGTGCTCACCGGCGGCGCGGTCCGCGTCATCGGGCGGGCGCTCGGCCCTGGCGAGGCGGGCAGCGCCGCCTGGGACCTGCTGAAGTGGCCGCTGCTCGTGGTGCTGGTGACGAGCCTGGTGCTGGTGCTGTTCCGTACAGGGCCCGCCACCGGCCGGGTGCCGTTCCGCGGGGCGGCCGGCGGGGCGCTCGCCGTGCTGCTGTGGCTGGTGGCGTCGGCGGCGTTCGCGCTGTACGCCTCGGGGGTGGGCACCTACGACCGGCTCTACGGCTCGCTGGCCGGGATCATCGTCTTCCTGGTGTGGCTCTGGGTGTCCAACCTGAGCCTGCTGGCCGGCGCCCAGTTCAACGCGGAGCTGACCAGGTTGGCGCGGCCGCCCGCGCCGCCCTGCCCCACCGTCCCGCCGCTGCCGCCCCTGCCCCTGCCCCCGGCGACGCCGCCCGTACCGCCGACCCCGACCCCGACCCCGGCGCCCACCCCGACTCCGACGCCGACGCCGACCGACCCGCTGTCGGTGGCCGGCACGAAGGACGAGCAGCCATGACCCGGCCCCCGGTGACGCTCGACGACCTCGACCGGAAGATCGTCGCGGCGCTGATCGCCAACGCCAGGACCAGCTTCGCGGAGATCGGCGCCGCCATCGGCCTGTCGGCGCCCGCCGTCAAGCGCCGGGTGGACCGGATGCGGGAGGCCGGCGTGATCACCGGTTTCACGGCGACCGTGCTGCCGAACGCGCTGGGCTGGCGCACCGAGGCGTACGTCGAGGTCTACTGCGACAGCGCGGCCCCGCCGCGCCGGCTGGCCGAGGTGGTGCGCGACTACCCGGAGATCATCGCGGCGATGACGGTCACCGGTGGCGCGGACGCGCTGCTGCACATCAGGGCCACCGACATCGAGCACTTCGAGCGGGTGCTGGAGCGGATCAGGGCCGAGCCGTTCATCCGGAAGACGGTCAGCCAGATCGTGCTCTCCCACCTGATCGCCAACTCCCCCGAGGCCGGAGCGAGCCCCGACACCCCCGTCATCACGCAATGATCCACCGCCAGGTGGCCTGACAACGCAACGTCCTTGCGCACACGCGCAAGTCCCGTTTCTTGTCGCCCGTGTCCTCCCGTTTCTACCGTCAAAGGGAAGAACCGAGAGGAGTCGCCAGTGCCAGGCAAGCCTGCCCGCCCGCGGCGCTATCTGATGTGCGAACCACGCCACTTCGACGTGGCCTACGCCATCAACCCCTGGATGGACCCGGCCGGCACCGTCGACCGGGAGCTGGCGCGCGCCCAGTGGGCGGCGCTGGTCGACGCGTACCGAGCGCACGGCCACACCGTGGAGACCATCGAACCGGTGCCCGGGCTGCCCGACATGGTGTTCGCCGCCAACTCGGCGCTGGTGCACGGCGGCCGGGTGCTCGGCGCCCGCTTCCGCGCCCCGCAGCGGCAGCCCGAGACCGACGCCTACGAGGTCTGGTACAAGGCCGCCGGCTACGCGGTCCGCGAGCCGGACGAGGTCTGCGAGGGCGAGGGCGACCTGGTGCCGGTCGGCGGCCGCGTCCTGGCCGGCACCGGGTTCCGCACCAGCCCCGGCGCGCACGAGGAGGTGCGGGAGCACTTCGGTCTTCCGGTGGTCACCCTGCCGCTGGTCGACCCGCACTTCTACCACCTGGACACCGCGCTCTTCGCGCTGGACGACGGGACCCCGGGCGACATCGCCTACTACCCGGACGCTTTCGCCCCCGAGGCGCGGGACACCCTGGCCCGGCTGTTCCCCGACGCGCTGCTCGCCACCCGCGAGGACGCGCTGGCCTTCGGCCTCAACTCGGTCTCCGACGGCCGCCATGTCTTCGTCGCGCCCCAGGCCGCCGGCCTCGCCGGCCGGCTCGCGGAGCGCGGCTACGTCCCCGTCCCCGTCGACCTGTCGGAGATCCACAAGGCCGGCGGGGGCATCAAGTGCTGCACCCAGGAGCTCCGCCCATGACGAACCGCGCCACCGCCGCCCGCTCCTCCGCCGAACTGATCCGCGCCGAGGAGAGCACCCTCGCGCACAACTACCACCCGCTGCCGGTGGTCGTGGCCCGCGCCGAGGGCGCCTGGGTCGAGGACGTCGAGGGCCGCCGCTACCTCGACATGCTGGCCGGCTACTCGGCCCTCAACTTCGGCCACCGCCACCCGGCGCTGATCGAGGCCGCGCACCGTCAGCTCGACCGCCTCACGCTCACCTCCCGGGCCTTCCACAACGACCGACTCGCCGGCTTCGCCGAGGGGCTCGCCGAACTCACCGGCCTCGACATGACGCTGCCGATGAACACCGGCGCCGAGGCGGTCGAGAGCGCCATCAAGGTGGCCCGCCGCTGGGCCTACCGGGTACGCGGGGTGCCGGCGGACCGGGCCACCGTCGTGGTCGCCGAGGGCAACTTCCACGGCCGCACCACCACCATCGTCGGCTTCTCCGACGACCCGGACGCCAGGGACGGCTTCGGCCCCTTCACCCCGGGCTTCCGCACCGTCCCCTACAACGACCTGGCGGCGCTGGAGGCCGCCGTCGACGACACCACGGCGGCGGTGCTGATCGAGCCGATCCAGGGCGAGGCCGGGGTGCTCGTCCCGGACGACGGCTACCTGGCCGGCGTCCGCGAACTCACCAGCCGCGCCGGCGTCCTGTGGATCGCCGACGAGATCCAGTCGGGCCTCGGCCGCACCGGCACCACGCTGGCCGTGGAGCACGAGGGCGTGCTGCCCGACCTGCTGCTCCTCGGCAAGGCGCTGGGCGGCGGCATCGTCCCGGTCTCCGCGGTGGTCGGCCGGCGCGATGTCCTCTCCGTGCTGACCCCCGGCAGCCACGGCTCCACCTTCGGCGGCAACCCCCTGGCCGCGGCGGTCGGCACCGCCGTCCTCGACCTGCTGCGCACCGGCACCTACCAGCGGCGCGCCACCGAACTCGGCCGGGTCCTGGACGCCGGCCTCGCCGGCCTGGTCGGCGAGGGCGTCCTCGCCTACCGCTGCCGCGGCCTCTGGGCGGGCATCGACATCGACCCCGCCATCGGCACCGGCCGCGACATCGGCGAACGCCTCCTCCGCCAGGGCGTCCTGGTCAAGGACACCCACGGCTCCACCATCCGCCTCGCCCCGCCGCTGACCATCACCGAGGACGAACTGACCGGCGCGATCGAGGCATTGGCGAAGGCGTTGCGCTGACGCCACGTGCCGACCACGCGGAACCCAGCCGCGCCCCCCGCGGGGCGCGGCACCGCGCGACCGCCCACCTCGGCGACGGCCCGGCGGGCCGTGTCAGTGGCCCGTGCTTGACTGCCTGGTCATGGACGAACTGGAGTTGCTCGCGGGTATTCACGCCCTGGTCACGCAGGCCCGACAGGGCCTGGTGTGCGACCAGGCCGGTCACGCGGCGGGGCACAGGTGCCTGACGCCGGAGGACGACATCCACCTGCCCGCCTTCGGCCAGGCGCTCAGCGGCCGGTACGGGCAACCACGCAACCTCGCCGCGGGCGGGTTCGTCGATCCGACCCTGACCGAACACACCGGAAGACCGCTCCTCGCCCCCTTCGGGGAGCGGATCGTCGAGCTGCGCGCATGGGCCCACGCCGACCGGTGGATCGGCTGCGGGGCGGTAAGGACCGGCGGCGAAACACAGCCGGTCGTGCTGGTCGCCGAGCGGCCGACGGGGAAGCCGGACGGTCTGCCGGCGGGCGCGTCCTGGGTGGACGCTGTCGTCGCCGTCACCGGATGGTCACGGGAACGGGGCGACGTGGTCGACTGGGCGACGGCCGAGACCCGGCTCGGTACAGCCCTGCCCGGTGACTACAAGAGACTGGTCGAGCTGTTCGGGTATGGGGAATTCGACGGCTATCTGAGTCTCCTGCTCGCGGACGGGCCGCCCGGGAGCCTCGACATCGTCAGGTTCAACGAGTTCTGGGCTCGGTGCGCCGCGGCCGACGGCAACCGCTCGTGGGAGCCGTACCGTCTGTATCCGGCCCCCGGTGGGTTGCTGCAGTGGGCCAGCACCGAACAGAAGGCCTCCTTCTACTGGCTCACGGAGGGCGCCGACCCCGACCGGTGGCCCATCCTCGTCACGGACGACGACCACACCTCATGGGACCGCTTCGACGGCTCGACCGCGGAGTTCGTCTACCGGATGCTCACCGACCCGCTGCACCCTCACTCGACCGCTCGCTACTTCGACAGCCACTCGTTCACGGCCTACGAGAGCCTCGACCAGGACGGCGATCGATGAAGCCGCGCCGTCCGAAGCTCGATCGCCTCGCTTACCGGAAAGTCATACTCGGCGCGGTACGGCTCCGTCCTGCCAGCGGTAGAGGTCGCGCAGCAGGGAAATCTCGGCGCCGTGATGGATCAGCTCCCGGTTGACGTGCAGAATCCTGTTCTCCATGGGAAACCGCTCGGGACCCACCGCGGGCGGATTCTCCAGGTCGGCGTCCGAGAGCTCGCGGACCCCCGCGTTCCACCTCCCATACATCTCGTCGAGCTGTTTCAGCGCCCCGTCAGCGGTCCCCGCGTAGGCGAACGGCTCGGACTCCAGGTCCTGGCCGCCGAAGTACCATCCGACCCGATAGCCCAGGCAGGAGACGATGATGTGCGCCAGCCGCCAGGCGATCGTGGTCACCGGCGCCGGCACCGGGGCAGGGGACGCGGAGTCCATCGTCCATTCCCCCGGACCTTCCGACATCGGTGCGGCCGACGTGCCACGGGGGCGGATGCTCCAGCAGCCGCGCACCGGCTCCCAGAAGTACTCCTCATCGGTAAGCCCGTCCAGCCGCGGCCGCAGGTTCTTCTGCCAGTACCAGTCCAGCTGGTCCGCGAGTCGCTCACTTCTTGTCATTCCCGCACACTACATACAACGGCGACCTGGCCGCGCCCCTCCGCCGCCGGGCGGCTGGCCATGGTCAACGGGCTCGGCTCGAGCGTGTTGGGGGGCCGGCGCACCGGCGAACGACGCGAGTTCAACCCGAGAGGCTCGTGCCGGTGAGGGCAAGTCGGAGGTCGGCGGCGGTGCGGAAGTGGACGCCGGTCATGCCGGCCGCGCGGGCGGCCACCACGTTGGCCTCGGTGTCGTCGACGAAGAGGCAGCGGGCCGCCGGCACGCCGACCCGGTCGGCGGCCAGCGCGTAGACGCGGGGGTCCGGCTTGGCGACGCCGAGGGCGCTGGTGTTGACGACGGCGTCGGCGACGTCGGCCAGGCCGAGCCGCGCCAGGTCCTCGTCGAGCCGGGTGGTGGCGTTGGAGACCAGCGCCACCGGTATCACCCCGCGCAGCCCGGTGAGCAGCGTCACCACCTCGTGGTCGACGCGCGGCAGCACCGCCGACCAGCCGGCGACGGCGGCCTCGGCCGCGTCGACCGAGCCGTGCGCGGCGGCCAGTTCGGTGACGATGGCGGCCCGCCACTCGGCGTCCGTCGTCCGGCCGGTGATCGCCGCGTCGATCAGCGGCGGGGTGAACGCGACGGCCGCGACGGCGCCGACGGGGAGCCCGGCGGCCCGCTCGATCTCGTCCAGCGGCGGCCAGTGCCGCAGCACCCCGTCGATGTCGCAGAGCAGGGCACCGAACGGCGGCACGGTCATGGCTGCGGCTCCCCTCACGGCGGACGGCTTCCGCCCCGCCGAGCATCGTCGCACGACGCGGCCCCGCTACCCCCCTTCCGGGAGGTCGGGAACGTAGCGGGGGGCGAGTCGGAAGACGAGTTCCAGCAGCACCCCGGACGCCAGCGCCGCCGCGACCGCGACGGCCGGCATCTCGCGGCCGGCCAGGGAGAGTTCGAAGAAGTCCTGGAGCCACGGCACGGAGAGCGGGATCGCGAAGCCGGCGACCATCAGGCCGAGCAGCAGGGTCCGCCACCAGGTGAGGGGGCGGGCCACGATGGTCAGGATCCACAGGGCGATCAGGAACAGCGTCAGCGTGGTCGCGCTGCTCTCGGCCTCCCGGCTGGCGTCGGTGCCCCCGTAGTGGGCGCGGGCCAGCAGGTAGACGGCGAAGGTGGCGACGCCGGCGATCACCCCGAAGGGGATGGCGAGACGCAGCACCCGGCGGACGAAGTGCGGGCGGGCGCGCTCGTTGTTGGGGGCCAGCGCGAGGAAGAACGCCGGGATGCCGATCGTCAGCGCGGACACCAGCGACATGTGGCGCGGCAGGAAGGGGTACGGCACGGCGGTGAGGATGACCGCGAAGGCCAGGAACACCGAGTAGACGGTCTTGGCGAGGAAGAGGTTGGCGACCCGCTCGATGTTGCCGATGACGCGGCGGCCCTCGGCGACCACGGTGGGCAGCGCCGCGAAGTTGTTGTTCAGCAGCACGATCTGGGCGACGGCTCGGGTGGCCGGCGATCCCGAGCCCATCGCCACGCCGATGTCGGCGTCCTTGAGGGCCAGCACGTCGTTGACGCCGTCGCCGGTCATCGCCACGGTGTGGCCGCGGGACTTCAGCGCGTGCACCATCTCCCGCTTCTGCTGCGGGCTCACCCGGCCGTAGACGGCACCGCCGGCCACCGTGTCGGCGAACTCGTCGGGGTCGGCGGGGAGTCGGCGGGCGTCCACCGCGGTGCCGCCGTCCAGGCCGACCCGGCGGGCGACGGCGCCGACCGAGACGGCGTTGTCGCCCGAGATCACCTTGGCGGCGACGCCCTGTTCGGCGAAGTACCGCAGGGTGTCGGCGGCTTCGGGCCGCATCCGCTGTTCGAGGACGACCAGCGCCACCGGCTCGGCGCCGGCCGCCACGGTCGGTTCGGCGACGCCGACGCCGCCCCGTGCCCTGGCGAGCAGCAGCACCCGCAGCCCGCGCGCGTTCAGCTCGTCCACGGCGGCCAGCCTCGGGTGGTCGGCCGGCAGCAGCACGTCGGGAGCGCCCAACAGCCAGACGTCGCCTGGGCCTTCGGGTTCGGCGAGGGCGGCCGCGCTGTACTTGCGGGCCGAGGAGAACGGCAGCGTGTCGGTGGCCCGCCAGCCGGCGGGGGCGGGGAAGGCGTCGGCGATGGCCAGCAGGCTGGCGTTGGGGCGCGGGTCGCTGGCGCCGAGCGCGCCGAGCACCCGCCGCGCGTACTCCTCCGCACCACCCAGCACCCGCAGCTCGGCGACGTCCATGCCGCCCTCGGTGAGGGTGCCGGTCTTGTCGAGGCAGACGACGTCGACCCGGGCCAGGCCCTCGATGGCGGGCAGTTCCTGCACCAGGCAGCGCTGCCGGCCGAGCCGGACGACGCCGATGGCGAAGGCCACCGAGGTCATCAGCACCAGCCCCTCGGGCACCATCACCACGATCCCGGCGACCATCCGGCGGATCGCCTCGTCGGTGTCGGCGTCCTGGCCGAGCAGTTGGCCGAGGATCAGCCCGATCGCGGCCGGCACCAGCAGGATCAGGCAGATCTTGAGGATCCGGCTGATCCCGTTGCGCAGCTCGGAGTCGACCAGGGTGAAGCGGGACGCCTCCTCGGCGAGCCGGGCGGCGTACGCCTCGCGGCCGACCCGGGTGGCGACGAAGGAGCCGCCGCCGGCGACGACGAAGCTGCCGGACATCACGGTGTCGCCGGCACGTTTCACCACCGGGTCCGACTCGCCGGTGAGCAGCGACTCGTCGATCTCCAGGCCCTCGGACTCGATGACGGTGCCGTCCACCACGACCTGGTCGCCGGGGCCGAGCAGCAGCACGTCGTCGAGGACGATCCGGTCGGGCGGCACCTCGGCGGCCACCCCGTCGCGGCGCACGGTGGGCCGGGCCTCGCCGACCACCGCCAGGCTGTCCAGGGTGTGCTTGGCGCGCAGTTCCTGAACGATGCCGATCAGCGCGTTGGCGAGGACGATGAAGCCGAACATCCCGTCCTGGATGGGCCCCACGACGAGGATGATCGCGAACAGGGTGCCCATGATCGCGTTGAACACGGTGCAGACGTTGGCCCTGACGATCTGCCCGACGGACCTGGAGGACCGCACGGGCACGTCGTTGACCTGCCCGCGCCCCACCCGTTCCGCGACCTCGGCGGCGGTCAGCCCGCGTGCCTGGCCCTCGATCTCGACATCGGTCTGCGCCATGCCTTGACCCTAAGGGACCTGGTGGCGGCGCCGGGACGGGCCTCGGAACTCGGCCGGGGTCACGCGCCCCGGGCGCGGTCGTGGACTCGGTGTTCGGCGATGACGTCGGCGAAGGCGGTGGTCAGGCCGTCGGCGGCCGCGCCGTCCGCGGCGGTGACGACGCCGCGGTCGTCGACGACGCCGTCGCCGTCGGCGGAGAGCCGCACGCCCGACAGGTCGAGGGTGCCGAGGACGCCGACGCCGCTGCCGACGGCCGCGATGGCCTTGCCGTGCCGGAACGCCTCGGCGAGGTAGCCCCTGGCGGTGTCGTCCCTGGCGAGGGTGCGGGCGCTCTCCGGGCCGCCGGCGACGCAGACCGCGTCGTACAGGGTGGAGGCCATGGCGGTCATGGCGTGGTCGGCGAGGACCGTGGAGCCGTCCGCGGCGCGCAGCCGGCCGGCGTGCGGGGCCAGCACCTCGGGCAGCGCGCCGCCGCGGGCCAGGGCGTCGCGCAGGGCCAGCACGTCGGGGGCGGAGACGCCGTCGGCGGCCAGGATGGCGACCCGGCGGGTGGCGACGGTGGCGCCGTCGGGGGCGGTGTTGGTGGCGTTGGCCATGGAGAGCGCGGGGGACGTGCGGCCGTGGTTGGCGACGGCGGCCCGGTCGGGCGCTGCCAGGCCGAGCCCTTCGGCGACGCGGCGGGCCAGCTCGTTGTCGACGTGGTTGAGCTGGTCGACGGTGCGTTCCCTGATCTCCAGCCTGGTCACCTTGCCGAGCTCGAACCGGAAGGCGGCGACGATGTGGTCCCGCTCCCAGTCGGCCATGGAGTTCCAGAAGAGGGTGGGCTGGCCGTAGTGGTCGGCGAAGCTGGGGCTGCGGCGGCGGATCTTGGCGCCGTCCACCCGCTCCTGGTGGTGGACGTAGGCGCCGGCGTCCGGGGCGGCGAGCCCGGGGCAGCCGCCGCTGATGGAGTTGGGGCTGTAGCTGGTGCGGTCGGGGTGGATCCGGTGCTGGCCGTAGCCGTCCCGCTGGTTGTTGCGGACCCTGGCGAGGGGCCGGTTGACGGGCAGCTGCTGGAAGTTGGGGCCGCCGAGCCGGATCAGCTGGGTGTCGAGGTACGAGAAGTTGCGGCCCTGGAGCAGCGGGTCGTTGGTGAAGTCGATGCCGGGCACCACGTGCGCGGTGTGGAAGGCGACCTGCTCGGTCTCGGCGAAGAAGTTGTCGGGGTTGCGGTCGAGCACCATCCGGCCGACGGGGCGGACCGGGACGATCTCCTCGGGGATCAGCTTGGTGGCGTCGAGCAGATCGAAGTCGAACGCGAACTCGTCCTTCTCCGGCACGAGTTGGACGCCCAGCTCGTACTCGGGGAAGTCGCCGCGCTCGATGGCCTCCCACAGGTCGCGGCGGTTGAAGTCCGGGTCCTGGCCGGCGAGTTTCTGGCACTCGTCCCAGACCAGGGAGTGGGTGCCGAGCAGCGGCTTCCAGTGGAACTTGACGAAGGTGCCGCGCCCCTCCGCGTCGACGAACCGGAAGGTGTGCACGCCGAAGCCCTGCATCATCCGGTAGCTGCGCGGCAGCGCCCGGTCGGACATCAGCCACATCACGGTGTGCAGGGTCTCCGGTTGGAGGGAGACGAAGTCCCAGAAGGTGTCGTGCGCGGAGGCGGCCTGCGGGATCTCGTTGTGCGGCTCGGGCTTCACGGCGTGCACGAAGTCGGGGAACTTGATGGCGTCCTGGACGAAGAAGACCGGGAAGTTGTTGCCGACCAGGTCGTAGTTGCCCTCGCGGGTGTAGAACTTGGTGGCGAAGCCGCGCACGTCCCGCACGGTGTCGGCGGAGCCGCGGGAGCCGGCCACGGTGGAGAAGCGGACGAAGACCGGGGTGACGCGGTCCGGGTCCTGGAGGAAGTCGGCACGGGTGTACTCGGCGAGCGAGGCGTAGGGCCGGAAGTGACCGTAGGCGCCGGCGCCCCTGGCGTGCACGACGCGCTCCGGGATCCGCTCGTGGTCGAAGTGGGTGATCTTCTCCCGGAAGTGGAAGTCCTCGAGCAGGGTGGGGCCGCGCTCGCCGGCGTGCAGCGCGTTGTCGGTGTCGGCCACCCGGGTGCCGAAGTCGGTGGTGAGGTGGCCGTCCTCGCCGCGGTCGCGGAGCGGGTCGAGCTGTGCCTGCTTGTCGGCGGCGGCTCCGTCGTCGGCGATCTCGTCGTGTCGCGGCATCTGCTCTCCCGGCGCTGGGGGCACCGCCCGGCGTCAGCCGGGGGGGGCGGTCCTTTCGACCACCGTCGCCGCCGGCGGCGGCCGCCACAATTCGGGCGGGGCCATCCGGCGCGGCCGGGCCGCGCCGGGGTGGGCCGTGGCGTCAGGTGCCGGGGCGCCAGGCCGGGCTCGCGGTGGCGGGCTCGGGCGGCAGGTCCTCGTGGGGCGCCGGGACGAACCGCCGCTGCCGCGGCTCGTCGTCGTCCTCGCCGCAGAAGGCCGCCTCCAGGGTGTCGCCGAGGGCGGTGTTGACCGCGCCGTTGTTGGTGGCGTTGGCCATCGCGGTGACGCTGCGGTCGCCGTCCTCGGTGGTGAAGGCGTAGGTGTAGTAGCCCTGGACGGTGCCGGTGTGCCCGTAGACGGACACGCCGCAGGACATGTCGTAGCGCCGCAGGCCGAGGCCGTAGTGGCGGGTGCCGGTCGCGTCGGTCGGGGTCATGGCGAGCATGGCGGCCCGCTCGTCCGGCGGCAGCAGCTCGCCGTCGAGCAGGGCGCTCGTGAAGTCGTTGAGGTCCTCGGCCGTGGAGATCATGGCGCCGGCTGACTGGGCCCAGGAAACGGTCTGTTCGGTCGAGTCGACCAGCGGGGCGCCGGCCTCGTCGGGGGTGAGGTGGCCGTTGATGTGGTTGCCGGCGATCTCGGTGTCGGGGTGCACGTAGCCGGTTCCGGTCAGGCCGAGGGGGGCGATGATCCGCTCCTGGTAGGCCCTGGCCAGCGGCTTCCCGGTGAGCTCCTCGATCAGCATGCCCACGACGATGAAGTTGGTGTTGGAGTAGGCGTAGGCCGAGCCAGGGTCGACGGTGAGCGGCCGGGCGAGCGAGAGGTCGACGAGTTCGCGCAGCGAGAAGACCCGGTCGCGGACGGCCTCGAAGCCGGGCACGGTCCGCTCGAACATGTCGTTGCTGTAGTCCCAGAGCCCGCTGCGGTGGCTGAGCAGGTGCCGGACGGTGATCCGGTCGTCGGGGAGCAGCCCGGGCAGGTGCCGGTTGACGGGGTCGTCCAGCTCGGCGGCGCCCTCGGCGACGAGTTGCAGCATGACGACGGACGAGAAGGTCTTGGTGACGCTGCCGACCCGGAAGCGGGCGTCGGTGTCCATGGGCAGCCCGGTGCCGAGCCGCCGTTCGCCGGTGACCTCGCGGTGGACGCCTTCGCCGTCGTCGACCCGGGCCATGGCGCCGGGCGCGCCGGCCGCGGTGGCGGCCTCAAGCGCCAGGAGCACTCCGTCGAGGTCGGGCGCCGCCAGCTCGCCGCCGGCCGTGGGCTGGGCCACGGCGGTGCCGGTGCCGGCCGCCAGCGCGGTGAGCAGCGCCAACCCGAGAATGGTCGTTGTCCTGCGCACGGTGGCTCTCGTCTCCTTCTGGCCCTTCTGGCCCTTCTGGACCGGGGTCCGAACGGGTCGCCCACGTTAGCCATGTTCAACTGCGGACCAGGGTGGGCCGACCGACGGCGCGGGCCCGCGTCGGGCCGCCGTCGGGCCGCGTTGGGCCGAAACGGCGACCGCCCACCGCGTGACACGGTGCGCGCGCCGAGGCGCCAGGCCCGCCGCCCCTGGCCAAGATGCGGGGGACCGCCCCGCCCCCCACCCCCCGGAGGCTCCGTGTCCGCCGCCCGGCGCCTGCTGCTGCACCGCCCCGACGACCTGCTGTTCGTCCTCGTCGACCTCGTGAACCTGACGCCACGGCGCGGCCGGCTGGTCGCCGCGGACCCGGGCCAGCCCGGGCTCGTCGTCTTCCACCTGCCGCCGCAGCACGTGGCGGAGGGTTCGGCGGCCGACGCGGCGGGCGCCGCCCAGGGGCGGCCGGCCTGGTCGTCGGGCGCGACGACGCTGTCGTTCACGGTGCCGCCGGGGCCGCGCGGCATCGGCTTCGACGTGGCCGACCTGCTCGACTGGGCCACCCTGGGCCTGCGGCGCCTGCCGCCCGGCGGGACGCCGGATCCGGCCGCCCCGACCGTCCTCGACGGCCAGCCGGTGTCCGCGATCGAGTTCCCCACCCGCCTGCTGCTCACCCCGGACGGCGAGGTCACCTGGACGCACCGCGCGACCCCCGGCAGCTTCCGCGGCCGCACCGAGCTCTGGCACACCGCCCTGACCGCGAAGGACGGCGGCGACATCCCGCTGCGCGCCTTCGCGGTGGCGCCGGGCCGGCCCGACCACGCCGAGCCGTCCCTGCCGCTGAAGCCGCAGGACCTGCTGGACATGGTCACCCTGACCAGCACTCCCGAGCTGGTCTCGCCGGCCGGCAACTACACGGCGGAGCCGCTGACCGCCCACCGCTTCCTGTTCACCCCGCTCGGCGCGACCGTCGAGCTGGGCGCCGCCTGGGACTACCCGGACCCGGCCGAGGCCGCGGCGCGCGGCTTCCCGGTGGTGAACCTGGCCTCGTACCAGAACACCGCGGGGCTCGGCCGCGACCAGCTGGTGCGCACCGAGCACTGGGGGCGGCTGTCCACCGGCCATCTGGCGAGCGTCACCGACACCCACGAGCGGCGGTTCGAGACCGCGCCAGGCGGCGTCTCCGCCGTGGCCTACCTGCGCAAGCGCACCTATGTCACGGTGAAGCAGCCGGAACAGCGGTACGACGCGACGACCGCGGGCTACGACCAGGACGGCCGCAAGATGCCGTTCGTCACGCTGCGGATCACGGACCTCAGGACGCCGGAGGTCGCCGGCGTCGACTCCACCCACACCTTCGTGGTGCCGGGCGACGACGCCGGGAACCCGTACCTCTTCACGCTCGTCGGCACGGACCGGCAGGGACACCGCGTCACCTTCAGGCTGCCGCTCACGTTCTTCCCGACCGGGGTGACGGGCGACCAGGCGAGCGGCGCCTACAACGGCCAGGACGCGTCGGTCAGGACGGCCGACCTCGCCGGGCAGGCCCTCACCCTCGCCGAGCCGCCGACCGCCGCGCCCGACGCCACCACCCTGCCCGTGACCAGTCTCACCTTCGAACTGGACAAGGCCCCGAAGCACCCCCTCCGCGCCCTTCCGGTGATGGCCACAGGGCAGGTCCGCGTCCCGGCCCTGGAGCACGTCACCAGCACCGGCGGCGAGACGCCCGTCACGCTCCACGACACGTACCTCACCGCCGGTCCCGAGGCGCAGGGCGCGCACACCAGTGGGCCCTTCCTCTCCGTCGACGTCGCCAAGCTGCCCAAGGGCCTCCCGCTGGCCTTCGGCCCCCAGAACGTCGGCGGCCTCGCCCGGCCGGACGCCGCCATCACCGAGCTCACCAGCCTCGCCGGCCCACTGCCGGGCGCGCTGACGGGCAGCACCGATCTCACCCGAGACGCGCTCAAGGCAGCGTTCGCCGACGCCAGGCTGCTGGGCACCGTGAAGCTCGGGGAACTGCTCAGCACCGCGCCACCGCCGCTCGACCCGGGCAAGCTCAAGAACCTGACCGAGGCGCAGGTCCAGAACCTGCTGGACAACGCCCAGTTGCCGCTGCCCGTCCTGCGCGACTTCGGGGACCCGGCCTCGCCGAGCCGCGTGATCCGCTACCTGTGGACGCCGCCCCTCGTGAACCTGCCCTTCATCGAGGCGTCGAAGGCCACCCTCACGCTGGAGGCCAGGACAGAGGTGTCGCCTGATGGCCTCTCCAAGTCCACGGTCCGGGGCGTGCTGAAGAACCTCAAGCTCGACTTCGTCGACGTGGTCACCGTGCACGCCGACAAGCTCACCTTCGTCAGCACGCCGGGCACCAAGCCGGACGTCACGGCCGAGGGCATCACCATGGCCTTCCAGGGGGCGCTGGAGTTCGTCAACGACCTGCGGAGCGTGCTGCCCAAGGACGGGTTCGGCGCCGGCGCGTTCGTCGACGTCACGCCAGGCGGGATCCGCGCCGGCTACTCCCTCGCCCTGCCGGCCCTGGCCGTCGGGGTGTTCAGCCTCACCAACATGGTGCTGGCCGCCGAGCTCTCCATCCCCTTCGACGACCAGCCGTTCCGGTTCCGCTTCGCCCTCTCCGAACGCCACAAGCCCTTCAACCTGAGCATCGCGCCGTTCAGCGGCGGCGGATTCCTCGCCATCACCGTGTGCGGCGACAAGGTCGAACTCATCGAGGGCGCCCTGGAGTTCGGCGGCAGCGCGGCGATCAACCTGGGCATCGCGGAGGGCGGCGTCTACCTGATGGCCGGCATCTACTTCGCCATCGGCCCCAACGGGACCCTGATCAGCGGCTATGTGCGCTGCGGCGGGCACCTCTCGGTGCTCGGCCTCGTCAGCGTCTCCGTCGAGTTCTATCTGGCGCTCAGCTACGAGAAGGTCACCCGCGGCGCCGACAACTTCCCCGAGGTCTACGGGGAGGGCCGGGTCACGGTCAGCGTGCGCGTCGCCCTCTTCAGCAAGTCCGTGTCGCTGCACCTGGAGCGCCGCTTCCGCGGCTCCGCCGGCGATCCCCCCTTCAGCCAGTTCGTCGACTTCGCCGACTGGGACAAGTACTGCCTGGCCTTCGCCGCCTGAGGAGTCTCAATGATGAAGTCAAGCCGCATGCGTGACGGGCGAGGCGGGGGTGAACATCCTGCCGTCACGCAAGAGTGCCCAGAGAACGCTGGCTCGTCGGCGAGCCAAGGCGATGACGGCTTGGACGTGTTTGCAGCCCTCCCCGCGCTTCTTGAGGTAGAAGTCCCGGTTCGGGCCCTCGCGGACGATGCTGGTCTGCGCGGACATGTAGAACACTCGTCGCAAGCGTCGGCTGTAGCGCTTGGGCCGGTGGAGGTTTCCGGTGCGTCGGCCGGAGTCACGCGGGACGGGCACGAGTCCAGCCGCGGAGGCGAGGTGGCCGGCGTCCGTGTAGGTCGCGAGGTCGCCCGCGGCGACGACGAACTCGGCGCCGAGGATGGGGCCCATGCCGGGCAGGGATTCGATGATCCCCGCCTGCGGATGGGTCCTGAATGTCTCGCGGATCTGCTTGTCGATGCGCTTGAGCCGGTCGTCCAGTGCCAAGATCTGCGCGGCCAGGTCGGCGACGATCTGGGCGGCGACATCCTCACCGGGCAGGGCGGTGTGCTGGGCTTGAGCAGCCTCCAGCGCGGAGGCCGCGACCGCGTCGGCACCACGCACGCCGCGGTTGGCCAGCCAAGCCGTCAGCCTGGCCCGGCCGCGGCGGCGGATGGCCGCCGGGGTCTGGTAGCCGGTCAGCAGGACCAGCGCGCCCTTGTGGGCGGAGTAGTCGAAAGCCCGCTCCAGCGCGGGGAAGACACCGGTCAGCACGTCGCGCAGCCGGTTGATCATCCTCACCCGGTCGGCCACGAGGTCGGAGCGATGGGCGGTCAGCAGCGCGAGATCGGCGGCCAGCTGGGCGGGCACGTCGATCGCGGTGAAGTCGTTGCGGTGACGCGCGGTCTCGGCGATGACGTAGGCGTCGCGGGCATCGGTCTTCGCTTCGCCCCGGTAGGCGCCGGCCATGCGGTTGACCGTGCGGCCGGGCACGTAGACCGCCCGCTGGCCGTGGCCCGCGAGCAGGGCCAGCAACAGCGCGGAGGACGTGCCGGAGATGTCCACCGCCCAGTGGACCTCGTCCGCCAGGCCGAGGATCTCGCCGAGCGCGGTCAGGATCGCCGACTCGTCGTTGTCGATCTTCTTCGACCACAAGGTGGCCCCGGTCTCATCGACCACCGCCCCCCAGTGGTGGCCCTTGCCCGCGTCGATACCGGCCCAGACCTGGGCCCGTCGCTCGCTCATTCGCCCCTCCTCGTGCCGCACAGCATGCCGTCGGCCCGAGGAACACCCCGCTGTCATCTCCGTAATCAGCGACCGCACGAAGCGCGCACATCTCAATCAGCAGTCAGGGCGCCCCGGAGAGCCGGACGGCCACTCCTCAGGAGCCACGACTGGCAAGCCACCATGAGCCACATCCGGCCCTCCCGGGCCACCTAACAACTTACGGAGCGACCATGCCGACACCCACCCAGGACATCCAGTGGGTCGCCATCCCCGCCGGCCTGACCGCGCAGGACGGCCGGCCGAGGGTGTCGATGTTCGTCGCCCCCCGGCTGCTGGCCGACGCGGCGACCACCCTGCACGACTTCCCCGACTTCCGGAACTGGCCCGAGCGGCTGGCCACCGCCACCTTCAGGTTCGTCGTGACCGACCCCCAGGGCGTCGAGGCCGGGACCGCGTTCGACGCGACGCCCGACTTCGGCGACACCCCACCCGACGGGGCGCTGTGGCAACGGCTGTTCCCCGAGCGGACGCCCGTCGAGCCCTTCACCCCCGACGACCGCACCGACGACGTCTACGTCACCTATCCGGCGGCCGAGGTGGCCGAGGCCCACCGCGCGGAGTTCGCCCAGGTCGCCGCCGCCGCGCCGCGCCACATGCCCACCGTGGCCGACATGAGCGGGCACCTCCGCGCGCTGGCCGCCGAGCAGGACGGCATGAGCACCGCCGAGGGGCTCGCCGCGGCGGACGACCGCATCGCCGCCGCGCTCACCGCGGCACGCGAACGGGCCTCGGGACACCAGAACACCCGCCTCGCCGCGCTCGCCCGCGGGGAGGCGCCCGCCACCCCGCAGTTCGTCACGCTCAGCGAACTCAGCCCTTCCGAGCGGCAGCTCGCCTTCCACCGCCCGGCCAGGTCGGCCGCCATGGCTCCGGCGCCGCCCAGGGCCGTGCGGCAGGACCAGACCATCGACTTCCACCGGATCCTCGCGGCCCTCGGCGACCACCCGTTCCTGCTGCGCCGCCTCGGCCTCGTGCTCGACCTGCTGCTGCCGGCCGGCACCATCGCCCCCGACGGGCCGGGGGAACGCTGCCTGCGCGCCGTGCCCACCTTCACCTCGTTGATGGCCGCCGACGCCACCAGGAACGTCCGCCCGTGCACCTCGTTCACGCTCCGCGCGGACGAGCGGCTGTTCGCCGCCGCCAGCCAGGACGCCCCGGAAGGGCCGCTGCCCCGGGGCCTGCTGGCGCTCCCCGACACGGAGTTCTCCCTCGAACAGAGCGACATCGACGGCGCCGCGCTCAAGACGATCGCGGCCCGGATCACCAGCACCACCCTGGCCGCCCAGACCCCGGTGCGGGAGGCCGGGCAGACCACCGCGCCGGCCTCACCCGCGGCCCGCACCAAGGGCATCGCCCTGGTCCACAACGACCGCGCCCAGGCGCTGCACACGCAGCTGGCGCGGGCGGCGGGCCACGAGGCGAGACTGGTCACCGGCCAGGCCCAGGACCCCGTCGTGGTGCTGCACGCCGAGGACCTGGTGCGCGGCCACCGGGTCGACGTGCGGGACGAACAGCGGAGAGCGTGGTTCTCCCTGCACCGGCGGGACGTCGTCTACAGCGGCCCGGACGGCGCCGACGTGATCGCCACGCACACCGACGAGGGCTTCGTGCAGGACACCCTGGTCGACCAGCCCGACCTGCCTGGCGTGGTCACCGTCCACGAACACGCCGTCACCTGGGACGGCTGGTCGCTGTCGGCGCCGCGCCCCGCCAAGGTGCTCCCGGCGGGCGCCGGCGGGGACGGCGCGGCGGCCGAGGCCGCCGACCAGCCGGAGGCCCTCGACAACAAGCCGGTCGAGGGGCTGCCGCTGCGGATCGAGACCGCGGTGCACCCCGGCTCGCTGCCCAGGCTGCGCTTCGGCCGCGGCTACCGGGTGCGGCTGCGCACCGTCGACCTGGCGGGCAACGGCCTCACGTCGGACGAGGCCGACGCCCTGCTGACCGGCGACCACGACCTGAGCGGGTTGGTGACGCAGCCGACGGGCGAGCCCGAGGTGTTCCAGCGGTTCGACCCGGTGCCGCCGCCAGCCGTCGTGCCGCGCTTCCGCCTCAACGAGGCCGAGTCGGAGCACCGGATGGTGATCCGCAGCGAAGCCGACGTGACCGCCGAGCGGTACGCGGCCCGGTTCAACGACGCGCACGGCGGCCACCCGCCGTACCGGGGCGTGGACGAGCGGCATCTCGTCGCCCCGCGGGCTTCGCTGGAGTGCGTGGAGCGGCACGGCAAGCTCGACGCGGACATGGCCTCCCAGGACCGGGAGGCGCGGCGCCGCGCCTACGACCTCGCCGTCCGGGAGAGCGGGCGGCTCGACGACCCGTCGCTGCCGGGCGTCGAGATCGTCACCGCGCTTCCAGGACCGGACGGGAGCGCCGGCCGGAAATACCCGCTGCACACCGGCGAACAGGCCGTCACCCCCTATCTCCCCGACCCCGTCTCGACCGGGGTGGTGGTGCTCGACCTGCCGAGCGCGGGGGACGACGGCTTCTCCGCCGACTGGGACGGCGCCAGCTGGCACGAGCCGAGGTCGCTGCGGCTGCGGCTCGTCGAGGGCGAGGGGCCGCACCAGTTCGACGCCGGCAGGCGGGTGTTGACGGTGCCGCTGCCGAAGGCCGCCGCGCTCACCCTCCGGGTCTGCTCCCGCCTCGATCTGGCCGCCAACGAGCCGATCCTCGGCGCGTTGACCATGTGCCAGCGGGGGCTGGGCACGACCGGGCAGGACGCGATGGGCACCGTCCATGAGGCGGTCGCCGCCAACCAGCACTGGATGGTGACGCCCTGGCAGGAGATCACCCTCGTGCACGCCGTGCAGCGGCCCCTGGCGGTTCCGGTGCTCGCCTTCGCCCAGGGGCCGGAGCGGCCGCGCGGCGACACGGCCGAGTACCTGGCCGGCACGGTGGACCTGGACGCGGCGAGCACCGAGCGGATCGACATCCTCGCCGAGTGGACCGAGCAGGTCGACGACGGGAAGAGCCTCCCCCTGCCGCCGCCCCTGACCGGCAGGGTGCCGGTCTGCCACATCCCGCTCGCCGTCGCCAGCAACTTCACCTCGCTCGCCACCCCGCCCGACCCGCTGCCCTGCGGGCTCGTCGGCGACCGGCTCACCTTCGACGCCGGCGCCGCGCAGCAGCACGCCCGCGCGGGCGGCGCGGACACCCCGGCGGCCCCGCCGATCCCCGCCAAGCACGAGTTCGGCGACACCAAGCACCGGCTGATCCGCTACCACCCGGTGGCCACCTCGGCCTTCGCCGACCACTTCCCGGCCGACATCGGCAGGGATCCGGACGCGATCTCCACGACCGGCGAGCCGGTCGAGCACGTGGTGCTCAGCAGCGCCCCGCCGACGGCGCCGCACCTGCTGTACTGCGTGCCGACGATCGGCTTCGAGGACGTCGACGCCGACCCGGGCACGACGGTCCGCCGCCGGCGGGGCGGCGGCCTGCGGATCTACCTGGGCCGCCCGTGGTTCTCCTCGGGCGACGGCGAGTTGCTGGGCGTCCTGCTGCACGAGGGCGCCGGGGACCCGCCGCCTGAGGCGCTGCCCTTCGTCACGCTGATGGGGCGGGACCCGATCCACCAGTCCGCGGACGTCGCCCACCCCTCGGCCGCGACCTTCGCTGGCGCGACCGCCGTGCGGCAGGGCGTGCCGCTGGCCGGCGCGGGGCTCCCGGCCGGCTTCACGGTGACGGTCGTCGGCTACGCGCCGGAGTTCGACGCGGACACCGACCGCTGGTTCTGCGACCTGGACCTGGATCCCGGCCCCGGCTATCTGCCGTTCCTGCGGCTGGCGTTGGCCCGGTTCCAGCCGAACTCGGTGACGGGCTGCCACCTGTCGCCCGTGGTGCTCTCCGAGCTGGTCAGGCTGCTGCCGGAACGGCTGCTGACCGTCGTCCGACCGCGTTTCCAGGGCGGTCCGCCGCCGGGTCGCTTCCGCGACCGGATCCGCGAGCGGTTCGGCGGCCACCACGGCGGTCCTGGCCACGACGGCCCCGAGCACGGCCCCGACCACGCTCCTGGGCCGCTGTCGGTGCGGGTCGAGGGTCCCTCGTACGTGCCGGGGCCCAACGGGGCGCCGCGCGTCGTCGCCGTGCTCGAACGGCGCGACCCCGACGTGCCGGACGAAGCGCTCGGCTGGGTCGAGATCCCGGACTCCCGGGTGGAGTTGGCCCGCCAGGACGCGCCGACCGGCGCCGCCTTCACCGGCGAGTTGCCGGTGGCGGGGCACGGCCCTGACGGCGAGGGGCCGGTCCGGCTGATGGTGTTCGAGACGGAGGGCCTGCGGCCGGACAGCGGAACCGACCCGCTGGACCCGACCGAGAACCGGGTCGTCTACTCGGACGTCGTCCCCCTCGGCCGGCCAGGACCGGGACCGGGACACGGCCCGGACGACGGCCCAGGCGACGGCCACGGAGGCCCGCACGACGGCGGGCCACACGGCGGCCCCCACGGCGGTGGGCCGGGTGGCCCCGGCGGCGGTCCAGGTGACGGCCACGGCGGGGGCCACGACGGTGGACCGGGCGACGGCCCGCACGGGGACGGGCCCGGTGGCGGGCCCGGCGGTCCTGGCGGCGGCCACGACGACGGCCAGGGCCGGGGCCGCCACTTCCCCGGCTTCCACCCGTTCCGCGGCCGTGGCGGCGGTGGCGGCGGCCAAGACGGCGGTGGCCACGGCGGCCACGACGGCGGGCACTGACGGCGTTCACCATCAGGAGCAACCGATGTACGCAGGATTCGACCGCATGACCCCGCCCGGCCTCGACTCGGGAGACGGCGACGCCCTGATGCGCGGCGTCCTCGCCAACACCAACCTCCGCTGGGCCGGCTTCTACCTCGGCCACGCCGCCACCCAGGAGACCGACACCGAGTGGACGAAGCCGCGCAACCGCACGCCCAACGTGGCGAGTTGGCGCTACTACCGGTCAGAGGGCTGGGGCCTGGCGCCCCTCGTCCTCGCCCGGCAGTTCCTCGGCACGCTCCCGAACACCCACCCCAACCCGGAGTGGACGGCGGCCAACGGCACCGCCGACGGCCAGCGCCACGTCCGGCGGGCGGTGGCCGCCGAGATCGAGACCGGTGCCACGATCTACCTGGACCTGGAACTCGGCGGGTTCATGAGCACCACCCACTTCCCGGACTATCTGCGCGCGTGGCGCGACGCCGTGGCGGCCGCCGGCTACCGGCCCGGCGTCTACTGCTGGCCGGTCGACGTGCCCCTCGTCGCGCACCACTCCCCCACGATCGCGCTCTGGGTGGTCGACCCGGGCAAGACCCAGCCCCACGTGTACGACGAGGCCACCGGCCGGCTCGCCCTGCCACCGGCGCCCCGGTGGACCGACCCGACCGAGGGCGACTGGGTGCGGCCAGGCTCGATCGCCTTCCAGTTCGCCTGGTACAACGAGAACCGCACGGACGACGCCGGGAACGTCGTCAGCACCTCCCAACTGCCCCTGCCGTCCGGGGTGAAGCGCCCGGTCTTCCGGATCGACTACGACGCCTCCCGGGTGCCCGACCCGGCGCACCCCGAGGACCCGGGCGCCCTGGCGATGGCCGCCTTCCCGCCCGGCGGCCCGGCGCTCTTCGCGGTCTCGCCCGCCGACGTCTTCTGGACGCGGTTCGACGGCGCCTGGGACAGCGGCGCGGGCGAGGACGGCACGCCGTCGAGCGTCGGCGTGCGGGACCTCGGCTACGGTCCCTGGTTCGACACCGCGTCGGCGGCCGCGGTCTCCCGGCGCCCCGAGCACATCGACCTGTTCGGGGTCGGCGTGGACGGCAGCGTGTGGACGTCCTGGGAGAGCCCGACGGAGTCCTCCGTCGACCACCCCTGGACGCTCAACCCCACGATGCCGGCCAGGCCCCGCTCCCCCATCGCGGCCGTCAGCCGCCGGCCGGACCAGCTCGACGTGTTCTTCATCAACACCAGCCACGAGATCGTGACCACCTGGTGGAACCCGAACGACACGGACTGGGCCGTGCACACCGGGCCGATCACCCACGGCTTCGCGATGGCGCCCGGCACCGACCTGACCGCCGTCACCACGCCAGGGGACCCGGACTCCATCGACGTGTTCGCGGTGGACGCCGCCGACCTGCCCCGCTGGGTGCGCTGGAAGCCGGCGACCGGCTGGACCACCGAGACCGTCCCCAACGTGGTGAACGTCGACCCGCGCCTCGGGGTGCGCGCGGCCCACCACGGCGGCCGGTTGCACCTGCTGGTGCCCGGCCGGGACGGCTCGGTCAGCCACCTGCTGCGCGGCGCCCCCGACCACGGCTCGCCCGACGCCTGGTCCCTCGCCTTCGCCATCCCCCAACCCCCGTCCACATCCCGCCCGGTGGCGCTCCGCCTGCTGAGCGTGGGCGACCTGCTCGTGGCGATCGCGATCACCGCCAGGGCCGAACTGGTGTGGACGGCCTGGAACGGCATCAGCTGGACGCTCCCGGGGGTGGACGTGGGTGGGGTGCCGTACAGCACCTGCGGTCGGCTGGCGGCGGTGCGGGTGGACGACCAGACCGTCGACATCGCCCTCCCCAACGGCAACCGCAAGCTGATGGTTCGCCGGCTGCGCCGCGATCCGTTCAACCCCGTCATGCCGTTCAGCGCGACGACGTCGTGGGAGACGGTGCTCGCCTGACGCCGTGTCATCCGTCACGATCGCAACTCTGGACGCCTCGAGACCCCTCCCTCTACATTGCCGACAGGCAATGATCAGGTGCATGCCACCCATGCCACCATCCCCCCACAAGGGAGTCGAAGTGGGCCCAACAGGCTTGAACCGCCGAACCGCGATAGCGGCCGGCCTCGGCACCACGCTGGCCGCCGCCATGACCCGGCCGGCCACGGCCGCCGAGGCGGCCGCCGCGGCCGACGAACCCGCCCTCGCCGCCGCGGTGGACGACCCGGCCAAGGACGCCGCGCCCTACCACCGCGCCTTCGCCCTGTTCCGCAGCGCCAACATGTCGTCCCCCGACCGGCTCTCCTCAGGAGTCGGCTTCCACTCGTTCCGGATCCCGGCCGTGGTCACCACGAGCACCGGCCGGATCCTGGCGTTCGCGGAGGGACGCCGGCACAACAACAAGGACTTCGGCGACGTCAACCTCGTCTACAAGCGGACCAGGACCGCCACCGACCACGGCGCCGACCCGGGCGACTGGGAGTCGCTGCGCGAGGTCGTCGGCTCGGGGAACGGCACCTGGGGCAACCCGACGCCGGTCGTGGACGGCTCCACGATCTACCTCTTCATGTCGTGGAACGCGGGCGACCGCAGCTTCTCGGGCAACGAACTCCTGCCGGACGGCACCCACACCAAGAAGGTCGACGCCACCGACGCGGGCCGCCGCCACCTCTACCTCAGCCGGTCGACCGACGACGGCGCCACCTGGACGACGCCGCAGCGGCTGACCTCGCAGCTCACCCCGGCCGGCTGGGCGTGGGACGCCGTCGGCCCCGGCAACGGCATCCGGATGCGGTCAGGGGAACTGGTGATCCCGGCCCAGGGCCGCAACATCGTCGGCCGCGGCACCGCGGGCAACCGGACCTGGACCTACCAACCGCTGCCCCAGACCTACAACGAGGGCACCGTCACCCAGACCCCGGACGGCAACCTCTACCGCAACGACCGGCCGCTCGACGGCGACTACCGGATGGTCGCCCGCGGCACCCTGAACAGCTTCGGCGCGTTCGCCGCCGACAACGGCCTGCCCGACCCGATGTGCCAGGGCTCGGTGCTCGCCTACAACATCGACGCGCCGGCCCGCACCATCTTCCTCAACTCGGCGCACGTCAGCAGCCGCCGCTACCTCCGGGTGCGGATCAGCTACGACGCCGACGCCCGCACCTACACCTACGGCCGCCACCTCACCGACGCCCCGGTGTCCGGGGTCGGCGAGGAGGGCGGCTACACCAGCCTGACCAAGACCGCCGACTACCGCATCGGCGCCCTGGTCGAGACCGACTTCTTCAACGACGGCACCGGCGGCGACTCCTACCGCGCGCTCCTCTGGCGCCGCTTCAACCTCTCCTGGATCCTCAACGGCCCGAACACCTGACGGCCGCCCCCGCCCCCAGGCGCGGCTCACGCGTGCCGCACCCGGGGCGCGGGCCGCCGGGAGGCCCTGAGCAGCCCGAGGCCCACCACCGCGAGCACCGAGAGCACGATCCCGATGAAGAGGTCGAACGGGCGCGGCCCCGCCACCCTGGTGTTGCCGAGGCCGAGCAGGAACGGCCCGGCGATCATCCAGCCGCCGGCCAGCAGGATCACCAGGTCGTTCCTGATCCCACCGCCGCTGGAGAGCCGTGAGCCCGCCACGAAGACCACGATCAGGCCCACCACCAGCTCGTTGATGAAGGCGTCCCGGTCGGCGTCCGCCATCTGACCGGCCACCCAGGGCCCGAAGAACAGGGCGGCCCCGCTGATCAGCATCAGCACGCCCAGAACGTCGTCGTGCTGCCCCTTCCGCACCAGCCTGCGCCGGGCGTCCGCGGCCTCCGCGTCCTTCCGCGCCATGATCGATCCCCTCACCTCAGCGGCGAAACGCCAGCCGAGTACCCGACCCGCCCCCGACCACACCTGTCACGGGGCGCGTCCCGCCGGTGTCCCATGGTCGACCGCCACGGCACGAGGTGAAGGAACACCCGATGGAACCCCGATTCGACCTGATGACCAACGAGCTCGGCGCGAAGATCGCCAAGCGGATCTACAACGTCGCCCTGGCGATCCTCCAGTCGCCGCTGCCGCAGGAAACCCAGAACCTGGTGATGCTGCGCGCCAGCCAGATCAACGGCTGCGGCTTCTGCGTGGACTACCACGCCAAGGACGCCACCGCCGCCGGCGAGGACCCGACCCGGCTGAACCTGGTCGCCGCCTGGCGCGAGTCCACGGTCTTCACCGACGCCGAGCGCGCCGCGCTGGCCCTCACCGAGGAGGGCACCCGCATCGCCGACGCCCACCCCGGCGTCTCCGACGACACCTGGGCCCGGGCCCGCGCCCACTACGACGACGACCGGCTCGCCGCCCTGGTCTCCCTGATCAACGCCAACAACCGCCTCAACGTCATCGTCCACAACCCTGGCGGCTCCTACCACCCGAACCAGTTCGCCGCCCTCGCCGACCGACCCACCACACGACCCCGCCCTCACCCCCGCGGCCCGCGGGGGCGGGCGGGTGCGGTGCGCTCCGACGCCTTCGCGAGGAGGAGTGGCCCCCTGGCGTCAGCCGCCCGGTCCGACGGTCCCCGGCCCGGATACGCTGCGTGGATGATCGCTATACCGGAGGAGTTCGCCACCGGGACCGTGGCGCGTGAGGGCGAGCGGGGCGCGGCGTGGCTCGGTGAGTTGCCAGCGATCGTCGGTGAGTTGGTGGAGCGCTGGGGCTGCGCGCCGGACGGCGAGGTCATGCACGGTGGCGTCGCCGTCGTGGTGCCCGTGCGGCGCGCGGGCGGGGGCGCCGCCGTGCTGAAGGTGTCGTTCCCGCACCCGGGCAACGCCCACGAGCCCGACGCCTTCGCGGCCTGGGCCGGGCACGGCGCCGTCCGGCTGTACGAGCGGGACGACGACCGGTTCGCGATGCTGCTCGAGCGGGCGGGGACGACGACCCTGGCCGAGGTCGCGGACGGCGACGAGGTCCTGCGGACCGCGGGACAGCTCAGCCGGCGACTCACCGTCCCCGCCCCGCCAGGACTCCCCCGGCTGCGGGGGCAGGCCGACGCCTGGGAGGAGGAACTGCGCCGGGACGCCGCGGAGTTGTCGCACCCGCTCACCCCCGAGGTGCTGGCAGCGGCGACCGCGACCGTCCGCGAACTGGGCCGTGACCAGCCGGACACCGTCATCCACGGCGACCTCCACCCGCGCAACATCCTCCGCGCCGAGCGCGAGCCCTGGCTGGCCGTCGACCCCAAGGGCCTGGCCGGCGACCCGGCCTACGACGCCGGCACCCTGCTCAAGGTGTTCGCCCTGCGGCTGCTCGACAGCGACGACCTGCCCAGGGCCCTGCGCCGCACCCTCGACGTCTACTCGGAGGCCGCGGGACTCGACCGCGAACGCGTCCGCCGCTGGACCCAACTCCACGCCGTCCAGGCCGCGTTCTGGGCCCGCCGACACGGCTTCCGCAGGGCCCGCGGCGGCCCCGAGCTGGACCGGATCACGGCGTTCGCCGACGGGGTGGCGGCACTGCTCACGGTGCCGGGGGGCCTCACTGCATGGCACTGACCGGCGGGTGGTCGGCGTCGGCGGGGCAGCGGTATATCTGCATGGTGTAGCTCCGGCCGATGTCGACCATCGTCGGCTCGTTCCGCTCCGGGTACGGCGCCTCCCGGTCGGCGCCGGCGAGGCACTCCAGCGGCCGCCAGCTGCCGCTGCCCCCGTCCCACTCGGTGCCGCCCACGGTGAGCAGCGGCTCCACGAGCGTGCCGCACCGCTCGCACGTCAACGGCGCGTCCAGCTCGCAGAAGGTCCATGGCGCCGGCCAGCCGCCCACCTTCCACCCGGGAGCCACCGACAGCGCCCCCTGGTAGGAGACCTCCGCGTCGGGTGGCCACTCCGCGTGGACCCGGGCCGCGAGCTCGCCGGGCAGCACGTCGGCCGCGGCGTACTCGGTGGCCCGCTCAGGACGCAGCACGCACGGCTCGGGCACGAAGTCACCCATGCCGATCACGTCGGGCTCGGGGACCTCGACCAGCGGCGTGACCACCTCGGCCGCGCGGCGCCATCGCAGCCGCACGCCCGGCAGACAGTCGTCACCGTGCATGAAGGGGCACCACAGGACCTGGAGCAGGTCCTTGCCCGGCGGGCACGGCAGATCGGGCACGTCCGCCGCGCGCAGCTGCGCGACGGGCAGCAGCGGCACCGGCTCGGGCGGCAGGCACTCGCCGGGGAGACCTGCGTGGATCCGATCCACCTGCTCCTTCTCCTCGGGCGTCAGCAGGTTGACGCGCGGCTCGCGGGGCCGCGCCCACGCCTCGGCGAGGATGCGCCGCAGCTCGCGCACGTCGTCGAGCGTGGTGAGGGACCGCTCCAGGTGCGCCTCGGAGCAGACCGGCCATGGCTCGTGGGCGGGCCAGAGCAGCGGCCCGCCCACCGAGCTCTCGTGGACGCCCGGGTTGCCAGGGCGCGGGTGCAGCCGGGTCGTGCTCCGCGCCCAGGCGGCCAGCTCGGGAACGACCTCCGTGACATTCACGGGTCGCGGTGGCGTCGTCCAACTCACGGGGCTCATCGGGTGCCTTCCTGTCTCGCTCTCCCCGATGAAAGCACCCGCCACTGACAGTCGCCGCGCCACCGCCGCCCGCGTGCACGTCGGTCGGCCGTCAGGTCGCGACGCAGCTGATCCCGCTCGGCGCCGTCGAGGAGGCGCCGCTGACGGTGAACCCGAAGGTCACCGTCCCGTTGGGCGCGAGGGCGCCGTTCCACTGGGTGTTGCGCACCGTGATGGCCCCGCTGGTCCCGCTCTGCTGGCCGTTCCACAGGTTGCTGATGGACTGTCCCGGCGCCAGGGTCAGGCCGACGGACCAGCCGGTCAGCGCGGCGCCCGAGGTGTTGGTGACCGTCACCTCGCCCTGGAAGCCGCCCGACCAGCTGTTGACCGTGCGGTAGCCGGCGCCGCAGGCGTCGCCAGGACCGCCGGGATCACCGCCCGTGGTGCCGCCGACGGTGGTGCCCCCGACCGTCGTGCCGCCCGCGTCACCGCCGCCCGTGGTCGTGGTGCCGGACGTCGTGCCGGACGTCGTGCCGCCCGTGGTGCCGGTGTCGGTGAGGGTCGGCGTCTGCCAGTTGCGCCACGCCGACAGGTTGCCGGACTTCGAGGCGGCGACCCGGAACACCCCGGGCGCACTGCCGGTGTTGAACAGGAACCGCTGGATGCTCTGCTGCAACGGGGCCCGCCACTCCGACCTGACCGCGCAGTGGTTGCCGTCCGAGACGTCGGACCAGTAGCTGATGTTGCTCGTCGCGCCGAGCGCCCGGTAGACCTCGGCCCCGCCGAGCGCCGCCACGCTCCCCGACCTGGCGCCCAGCCAGTCGATGTGCGGGTTCTCCATGACGAACAGGCCACGCGGCGCGACCATGCCCACCATCTGGTGCGTGTCCACCGGCAGCGCGTTCGGGTTGCCGGTGTAGGAGCCGAACGCGTCGCCGAGCCAGGGCTGTTCCGAGTAGGCGCTGCTCAGCGGCTGGGCCCCGCTCTCCCCCGGGATCCCCCGCAGGATGGGCGCCCCCGCGCTGCCCGACTCGATCGGCATGGTCAGCGCGACCCGCTGGTCGAACGCGCCGGCCACGAAGGCGCCCTTGCCGAACCGCGAGCAGCCCGTGACGCCGGTGGCGTCGGCCCGCAGGATGCCGCCGCCCGACTGCTCGATGACGTCGATGATCCGGCTCACCCCCCAGGACCAGGCCATCAGCAGCCCCGTGCCGCTCTGGGCGCCGTAGACGCTGTAGAACGCGCCCTGCTTGTTGTTGCGCGGCGTCCCCTCGCGTCCGACGGTGTACGGGTCGAAGTTGATGACGGCGGCCCCTGACGCCTTGATGGTGGCGGTGTCGGCGCCGAAGCCGCCGAAGACCACGACGGCCGGGAAGGGGCCGGAGCCGCTCGGCAGCTCGACGCTCGCCGAGAAGCTCGAACTCCGGCCCTGGTGCGACACGTTCACCGTGATGCCGGTCCGCGAGACGGTGCCGGTCACGCTGTCGGGTCGGGCCGGCTTCTGCCCGTAGACGGTCCGTTCCGCCAGCTCCCGGATCTCGGCCCGCCGGCAGCGCCAGTCGGCCCTGGTGGTGATCCGGGTGCCGTCGATCCTGGTGAACGGGTCGGGCAGCAGCGAGTTGGCGGCCGGGCCGCTGTCGGGCACCGGGCAGTCGGCGCCTTCGTCCTCCACGGCCGCGATGCCGGGTGCCGCCGCGATCGCCGCGACCTGCGCGGCGGCGGGGGTCGGGCCGCCGGTGGCGACGGCGCCCGGTACGAGGGTGAGGGTGGCCAGACTGGCTACGGTCCCGAAGACCGCCACGGCCCAGGCCCGAGGCCGGTACCGCCGAAATCCGAGGATGCGCATGGGAGACCTCCGTGTCCCGTACGGAGTTATGGGAGCGCTCCCATGCTAGGAACGGGCCCGGTACATGACAACAGTCGAGACGCGTTCGACTGAGGTTGGCGGGATAACGGCACCGCCGCCGCCCGACACGGCACCGCCGCCCGGCGCGGGACCGCCGGGCGGCGGTGGGGGCGCGGCGGGCGCGGTGTGGGCCGGCCCGCCGCCGATCGTGGTTACGGCGTGACCACCCGGCCGCCGAAGGTCACCACGAGGCGACCGTCGGAGGCGAGGGACCAGCCGAGCGCGCCCGAGTAGGTGGCGCAGCGGGAGCCGTTGGTGCCGGTGTCCCACTGGTTGGAGCTGTCGGAGTTGCCGATGATCCGGTCGTTGGAGCCGCTGTCGCAGGAGGTGTTGTTGCGGAACACCGAGGTGCCGGCGTCGAAGTTGAAGTTGCGCTCCTCGCTGCGGATGCTCACGTTGTTCGAGATGGTCATCGAGCCCGGGTTCCGGTTGTAGGTGAACCCGTGCTGGCCGTTGTCGACGGCGATGTTGCGCCGGATGACGTGGTTGATCGGGACGTCCTCGCCGCCGAGCTTGTAGCCGTTGCGGTCGCCGTTGGAGAGCTGGGTGCCGTCGCTGAGGGTGCCGTTCTCGTAGGAGAGGGAGTCCTCGATGGTCACCGCGCCGATCGGCTCCTCGTCGGCGTAGGTGTAGAGGTCCCAGCCGTCGTCGGCGTTGTTGTGGGAGACGGCGTAGCGGAAGACGTTGCCGCTGCCGACGGTGAGCTTGGCCGCGAAGCCGTCCGCGTCCTCGCCGTCGGAGTCGGCGTTGTCGTGCGACTCGGCGCTCAGCACGAGGTTGTTGGCCGGCCACTGGGCGCGCGGGGTGCTGGAGGAGATCCGGGCGATCTGCAGGCCGGTGTCACGGTTGTAGCGCGTGACGGTGCGCTCCAGGATGTTGTTGTTGCCGCCGACGAAGATGCCGTTGTCCCCGGCGCGCTCGACGGTGATGCCGTAGACGTGCCAGTAGTTGCCGTTCACGGCGAGCCCGCGGTTCGACGAACTCTCGCTCTGCGCCGAGAAGTTGAACACCGGCCGCTCACCGTTGTAGCCCGTCAGCCGGGTGCGGGCGCTGGAGGTGCCGTTGTTGCCCGCCGGGATGGTGACGGTCGACGAGAAGTTGTAGGTGCCGCCGCGCACGTAGATCGTCCCGCCGGGGTCGACGCGGCTGATCGCCGAGGTGAGCGTGGTGGGCGC
Organism: Streptomyces mayteni; assembly: GCF_054783955.1. Taxonomy (NCBI): domain Bacteria; kingdom Bacillati; phylum Actinomycetota; class Actinomycetes; order Kitasatosporales; family Streptomycetaceae; genus Streptomyces; species Streptomyces mayteni. Next base: position 47,571 of record NZ_BAAGPR010000042.1, read on the forward strand.
CGATATGGTGCCGGCCGCGCCGTCGGTGCCGTTCGGTGCCACGTACACGGTCGCGAGCGCGGCCTCGATCGGCGCGGCCTGGGCGGTGCCGACGGTGGCCAGTCCCGCGACGGCGGCGAGCAGACCGGCGCACCAGGTCGTCGCCATCGTCCTCGTGTTCTTTCGTGCGGGCATGCCTTGCCTTCCTTCCATGACGACTACTCGTGGGGGTGGGCGCGGCGCACGCCTCGTCTCCCGGCGGGGCAGGGCGTGCCGGACCGCCGGGCCAGGTCGGTCTCGGGGCGTGCGCGGTGCGCAGTAGACGGAGGAGTGACAGGGGATCGGTAGCTGCTCACCTGCGGCGCGCGGCTCGGGCAGGGACAGGCTAGGTCGGCCGGTGTGGACGATGAGGGGCGGAGTGTGCACTATCGCGCGCTGCCGCCCCGTCCCTCTCCTGGCGGACCGGGCCTACGAGCGGGTAGCGGTGCCGAGGACGTGGGAGATGGGCGGGATGAGCGTCGTCGGGGCGAAGGCGAAGTGGTCGACCTCGTCGACGGTGAACCCCGCCCGGCGGATGGCGGTTTCGGTGTCCCGGTTCGGGTGGCAGCCGCCGGCGCTCCGCCGCCACAGCGGCGTGACCGCGTCCTCGAGCAGCGCCGCCCAGCGGCGCGGCGAGCGCACGTGCTCGTAGAAGCGGAGCTGCCCGCCGGGCCGCAGCACCCGGGCGGCCTCCGCCAGGGCGGCGGCCTGGCCGTCGACGCTGCAGAGCACGAGCGAGAAGACGACGGCGTCGAACTCGCCGTCCTCGCCCGGCAGTCGGCCGGCATGCCCCGGGCGGACGACCACCGGGACGGGCGCCGTGACGGCCTCCCGCTCGGCCACGGCCCGCAGGGTGTCGTCCGGTTCCAGGGCGACGACCTCCCGCGCGGTGGCGGGATAGTGCGGGAAGTTGCGGCCCTGCCCGGCGCCGACCTCCAGCACCCGGCCGCGCACCCCGGCCAGCAGCCGCCGCCGGTGCGCGGCGCCGCCGCGCCGGTCCGTCTGCTCCGCGATGCGGAGGTAGGCCCGCGCGAACCGCGGGTTCTGGAGCGGCGCGGGGCGGCGGGTCACCGCGCGCCCGCCGGGAGGGTGCGGTCGAACAGGTCGATCAGGGCGGCCCAGTGGCGTTCCGCCGCCTCGTGGTCGTAGGCGGCGGTGTCGGATTGGGTGAAGCCGTGCTGAGCGCCGGCATAGACCTCGGCGCGGTGGCGGACGCCGGCGGTGGTCAGGGCCCGGTCGAGGCGGGCGATCATCTCCGGGGTGTTGTTGGAGTCCTGGTCGGCGTGGCCGAAGTACAGCTCGGCGGTGATGCGGTCGGCCAGCAGGTGCGGGCTGTCCTCGTCCTCGGTGGCGAGGCGCGCGCCGTGGAAGCCGGCCGTGGCGGCGATCCGTTCTGGGTAACTGCCTACGGTGCGGAGGGCGAGGCCCGCACCCATGCAGTAGCCGGTGACGCCGACCTGCCCGTCCGTCGTCAGCGGGGAGGCGGCCAGCCAGTCCAGGTAGGCACCGGCGTCCCGCATCGCCGCCTCGGGGGTGAGGGTGGCGGCGGCGGGCCTGATCTGCTGGAAGATCTCGGGGCGTTGGGCGAGGTCGATGTAGTCGGGGAGGTCGACGACGGGCGCTCGCTTGTAGCGGTGGAAGACATTGGGGACCAGCACGGTGTAGCCGGCCGAGGCCAACCGGTCGGCCATCGCCCGCAGGTGCGGGCGCAGCCCGAAGGCGTCCATGTAGAACAGCACGGCCGGGTGGGGGCCGCCGCCGTCGGGATGGACGAGATAGGAGTCGGCCGCGCCGTCGGGCGTGGGGACGTCGAGGAACGAACCACTGACGTGGGGCATGGGGGGAACCTCTCTCGTGGGCGAGTGAGTGCGGCCGAGCGTCACACTAGTCATCGCGGCCTGCCCCGTTGTGCTGGCGTTCCGCCCTTTGCCTGCGGAAGCGCCGTCCCGCGTGCTGGGCTCGTTCTCGGCGTCACCGACGGGAGAGCGAGGGGCACCGGATGAGCGTGGACAAGGCGGCCGCCGTTGAGGACTCGGCGCGGGCGGCCCTGGGGGCAGCCCTGCGGTTCCTGCGAGCGAAGGCGGAGAAGTCGCTCGGCCAACTGGCCCAGGACACTGGGTACGAGAAGAGCTATCTGTACCGGCTGGAGATGGCGGAGCGCATCTCCAAGCGGGTGATCATGGAGGACCTGGACGCGTACTACGGCTCGGGCGATCTGCTGGTGACACTGTGGAAGGTGGCACGGCTCGAAGCATTCAAGGACCAGTACAAGGCGTTCATGCGGCTGGAGTCCACCGCCACGATCATGCACAAGTACATGCTGACCATCCCCGGGCTGCTCCAGACCGAGCCTTTCGCGAGGGCCGTGCTGTCCCTCTGGCCCGGGCACTCCGAGGAGGAGTTGGAAGAGCAGGTCGTGGCGCGGATGGGCCGCAAGGAACTGCTGCAGCGGAAGCCGCCTCCGACGATGCGGGTGATCCTCGACGAGTCGGTGCTGCGGTGTCCGGTGGCGGACCGGGAGGTCTGGGGCGACCAGTTGGCGCACCTGCTCCAGTCGGCGATGGAGCCCTCGATCACCCTCCAGGTGCTCCCGCTGGCGGCGGGTTCCCACCCGCTCCGAGGGTGTGGATCCCTCTCGCTGCTCTGGCAGGGAGACAAGGACCTCGTCGCCCATCTGGAGAGCAATGTGTCCGGCCAACTGCTGGACGAGGACGACGACTTGCACAACTACCGGCTGGCCTACGACATCGTGCGAGACTTGGCGCTGCCACCAGCCGAGTCCTTCGCATTCATCGAGCGCGTACTGAAGGAGCACCAGGAATGAGTGACACGTTCGGCGTCACCTGGCGCAAGTCGAGCTACAGCGACGGCGGGGACGGCAACTGCCTGGAGGTCGCAGACGGGCTGCCCGGCCTCATCCCCGTCCGGGACAGCAAGGACCCGCACGGGGCCGAACTCGCGTTCCCGGCCGCCGCTTGGAACCCGTTCATCGCCGCCCTGCGGAGGTAGCCCCGGCGGCATCGGCGCGTTCCCGTCGCGTCCTGCGGGCGGGCACCTTGGTCAGACCGGGAGCACCTGGACCTCGTACTGCGGAATCCGCTTGTCCCTTGTCACCAAGGTCATCCCTTCGATCTGGCTCTGGGCGACCAACAGCCGATCGAAAGGATCCCGATGGATCTCCGGGAGCCGACCGGCCCGGACCCCGTGTCCGGCGGTGATGGGTAGGCTGGAGAACTGGCTGTCGCGCACTCGTTCAGCCAGGTCCTCCGGGCCTTGAAGTTTCCCGACGGACTGCTTGATGGCGATCTCCCATGGCGAGACCGCGCTCACATACACGGCGGGCTCGGTGTCCAGAAGATCCTTGATCTCAGCGGACAGCTCAGGAGAGTCGTCCATCCACCACAGGACGACATGGGTGTCGAGGAGCAGCCGCATCAGCGCGCCCCGAGGGCGTCGGCCAGGTCGTCTGGCAGCTCGTCGAAGTCCTCCGCGATGTGGATGCGGCCCTTGAGGGCCCCGCGTCCCGTCCGCCGCACCTTCGGACGCAGCGGAACGACCTTCGCTACCGGATGACCCGCCTTGCTGATCACCACTTCCTCGCCTGTCGCGACCTGCTCCAAGATCCGGGAGAAGTGGGTCTTGGCCTCGTGAACGTTGTACTGATGTGCGGCTTCCATGAGGGCCCTCACAACGGAGTGGGTACGATCGAGCACCGGGTGGACTAAGTATCGGACTAACTCTACCTCGGTTTCCGGCCCGCAGGCATGCCCGGTAGGGCGCCTGGGCCGATCAGACGCCCTGGCGGGCCGGCGTAGCCGCCGCGAGCAGGCCGCGGACGGCCTCGATCGCCGCGTTCGTCAGGGCCGGGTCGGCGCCGGGGCGGGCGCGGGCGCTGAGGCGGACGGCGGGGGCGGCCGGTAGGTCGTCGCGTCGTTCCAGGCCGTCCGGGTGCGGGCCGACGGCCGCCAGCAGGGCGGCGCCAAGGCCGGCGCGCGTCGCGTCCAACACCCCCGCGAGGTAGCCGGCGTCGCAGACCACCGCGGCGGGGATGCCGTGGTCGGACAGCACGCTCAGCGCCCGGTGCCGGATGGTGCACGGCTCCTGGACGGCGACCAGCGGCAGCGGCCCCGGGGGCGCCGGCGGTGCCCAGCCGGGCACCGCGTACCAGGCGAGCGGCAGCGCCCCGGCCGGCACGCCGGGGGTGGCGGCGGCCTCGGCCACGTAGACGGCGACGTCGACCGCGCCGCGGTCGACGGCCTCGACGAGGCGGGCGGAGCGGTCGATCCGGAACCGCACCTGGGCCTGGGGGCACACGGCCCGCACCGCGTCGGCGAGCACCGGGAGGATCTGGTCGGCGGCGTGTTCCGTGGAGCCGATGGTGACGGTCGTCGCGGCCGGGTCCGCGCCGCACAGCCGCCGGACGGCGGCGTCGTGCACGCCGACGATCCGGCGGGCCTCCTCGACCAGCGCCTCGCCGTCGGGGGTGAACCGGGTGCGGCGGCCGTCCCGTTCGACGACGGGGCGGCCCAACGTCTTCTCCAGCCGCCTGACATGCTGGCTGACGGCGGACTGGCTCAGGGCCAGCGCCTGCGCGGCACGGTGGAAGCCGCCGTGGTCCGCGATGGCGAGCAGGCTGCGCAGGGTGACGATGTCCAGTACCGGTCCCATGTTCGAACGGTAGCAGCGATCGATCAGTGATCGTGATCGGTTTTGATGGCGAATCGTCGTTGGACGGATCGGGGCAGCGGCGGTCATTCTGGGTGCATGCTGCGTGCCACGCTCGGGGCGGCCCACGAGTCGCGCCCCTTTGACGCCGGACGGCGGTCGGAGTCCCCGGCCCTGCCGTCCGGCGCGATGCTGACGCAGCGCCGCGCGGTCGACTTCGGCCGCGTGTGCTCCGCCCGCTGTCGCGGCTGAGGCGCGCTCTCTTCTCTCCTCACCCCCCTCTCCCTTCACCGTCTTCGCGTGCTGTCCCCGTGCCCCGCCCATGCCGTGGGTCGTGCCGGCCCGCGCCGCTGACGCCTGCCGTGTCACCGAATCGAGGCTCCGATGACCCACGCCCTCTACAGCTGGGACGAACCTGCCGAACTCGCCGCCCGCGGCACCGTGTTCGTGCTGCCGGGACGCGGCGAGCACGGGGGCGTGTACGAACGTCTCGGCCGCCGGCTGGCGTTCGACGCGTACCGGGTGCGGGCCCTGGACGACGCGGCCGACGCGGCCGGGTCGCTGCCGGGGCTGCTCGCCGACGCGGGGCCCGGGCCCAGGGTGCTGCTCGGGGCGGACACCGGCGCCCGGCGGGCGATCGCCCTCGCCGCCGACCGCGAGGTCGCGGTGGACGCCCTCGTGCTGGCCGGCCTGCCCACCGGGCGGAACACCGCGCCGGCGGCCACCGACTGGGAGGCGGAACTGGACCTGCGCACCGCCTGCCCCACCCACCGCGGCCGCCTCACCGCCGACCCGGCCTTCCGGCGCGGCGCCCTGGTCGACGGGCCGCTCGACCCCCCGCCCGCGCTGGACCGGGTGACCGTGCCCGTGCTCGCGCTGCACGGCGCCGACGACACCGTCAGCCCGCTCGCCGACGCCCGCCGCGTCTACAGCGGGATTCCCGGGGTGCACCTGGTCGGCCTGGCCGGCACCCGGCACGACGTGCTCAACGACGTGACGCACCGCACCGCGGCCGCCACCCTCGTGCTCTTCCTGGAGCGGCTGCGGCTCTCCCCGGACGTGCCGCCCATCGCGATCCCGGAGTCCGGCGACCGGCACGGGGTGGCCGCATGACCGCCACCGTCACCGTCTCCGTCGCCGAGCTGCGCGCGGCCCTGGACTCCGCAGACCCACCCCTGGTCCTCGACGTCCGCTGGGCGCTCGGCGACCCGCACGGCCGCGCGCACCACCGCGCGGGACACGTTCCGGGCGCCATCTACGTGGACCTGGACACCGAGTTGGCCGCCCCGCCGAGCGCCGCCGGCGGCCGGCATCCGCTGCCGGACCCGGCCGACCTCCAGGCCGCCGCCCGACGCCTCGGCCTCACCGAGGGGCGGGCCGTCGTCGTGTACGACGACGCCGGCGGCCTGGCGGCGGCCCGCGCCTGGTGGCTGCTGCGCTGGGCCGGCGTCGCCGACGTCCGGCTGCTGGACGGCGCGTTGGCGGCCTGGCGGGCCGCCGGACTTCCGCTGCGCGCCGGGGACGAGGCACCGGGTCCGCCGGGGAACGTCCGGCTCAAGCCCGGCCGGCTGCCCGTGCTCACCGCGGACCAGGCCGCCGCGCTCGCCCGCGACGGGCTGCTGCTCGACGCCCGCGCCGCCGAGAGCTACCGCGGCGAGACCGAGCCGGTCGACCCGCGCGCCGGCCACATCCCCGGCGCGGTCAGCGCCCCCACCGGCGACAACCTCGACGCCGCCGGCCGCTTCCTGCCTCCCGCCGCGCTCGCCGCGCGGTTCGCGGCGCTCGGCGCCCGGGACGGCGCCACCGTCGGCGTCTACTGCGGTTCCGGCGTCACCGCGGCGCACCAGGCCGCGGCCCTCGCCGTCGCGGGCTTCGACGCCGCCCTCTACCCCGGGTCCTGGTCCGCCTGGTCGGCAGACCCGGATCGCCCCGCCGCCACCGGGCCGCACCCCGGCTGACACGGCCCGCCCCGCCCGCCCCGCCCCCCGTTGCGAAAGGCCCCCATGTCCCTCCAGGAACAGTCCCCGCCGGGCGCCGCCCCACCGACGTCCGCCCCCGCCGAACCCCTGCCGGCGGATCGCGTCACCATCCGCCCGGCGGCCGGCCGCGCCCGGCGCGGGCCACGCGTGCCCCGGCCGTTGCGCCGGGCCACCGGGCCCGTCGGGCTGCTGCTCGTCTGGTACCTCGCGGGCGTCACCGGGCTCCTCGCCGACGACGTGCTGGCGTCCCCGGTCGACGTCGTGCGGCGCGGCTGGGAGTTGACCAGGTCGGGTGAACTGCCCGACGCCATCGGCGCGTCCGCCCTCCGGGCCGGCACCGGCTTCCTGATCGGCGCCACCGTGGCACTGACCCTGGCGCTGCTCGCGGGGCTCTTCCGGGTCGGCGAGGACGTCGTGGACTCCTCGATGGGCATGCTGCGGGCGATCCCCTGGGTCGGCCTGATCCCGCTGTTCATCGTGTGGTTCGGCATCGACGAGACGCCGAAGATCGCGCTGGTCGCCCTCGGCGTGACCTACCCGCTCTACTTCAACATCTACGGCGGCATCCGCTCCACGGACGCCCAACTGGTCGAGGCAGGACGGATGGTGGGCCTTGGCCGGCTCGCCCTGATCCGGTACGTGATCCTGCCGTCCGCGCTGCCCGGCGCCCTGGTCGGGCTGCGCTACGCGCTGTCCACCGCCTGGCTGGCCCTGGTCTTCGCGGAGCAGGTCAACGCGTCCGAGGGCATCGGCCACCTGATGAGCAACGCCCAGCAGTACTTCCGCACCGACGTGATCGTGCTCTGCCTGGCCGTCTACGCCGTGCTCGGGCTGCTCTGCGACTTCACGGTCCGGCTGCTCGGCCGCTACCTGCTCGCCTGGCGGGCCTCCTTCGACGGCGACGGGGCGTGAACCACATGAACGCGACCACCACGACCTCCGCGCCGAGCGTCGACGTGCGGGGCCTGACCAGGGCGTTCGACGGCCGCACCGTCATCGACGGCCTCGATCTGACCATCGGGCGCGGCGAGTTCGTCGCCCTGCTGGGGCACAGCGGCTGCGGCAAGTCCACCCTGCTGCGGGTGCTGGCCGGGCTCGACGACGAGATCGGCGGCCGGGTGACCGTGCCGGCGCGCCGCTCCGTCGCCTTCCAGTCGCCCCGGCTGATGCCGTGGCTCAAAGTCTGGCGCAACGTCGTCCTCGGGCTGCCGGGGCGTCCCGACCCCGAACTCGCCGGCCGCTACCTGGCCGAGGTCGGCATGACGGGTCACGCCACGGCGTGGCCCAAGACCCTCTCGGGCGGCGAGGCACAGCGCGTCTCGCTGGCCCGTGCGCTGGTGCGGGAGCCCGAACTGCTGTTGCTGGACGAGCCGTTCGGCGCGCTGGACGCGCTGACCAGGGGCCGCGCGCAGCGGTTGGTCGGTGAGCTGTGGCAGCGGCACCGCTGCGCGATCCTGCTCGTCACCCACGACGTGGAGGAGGCGCTGCTCCTCGCCGACCGCGTCCTGGTCATGGACGGCGGCTCCATCGCCCATGAGATCACCGTCGACCTGCCGCGCCCGCGCGGCGTCGGCAGCACCGAACTGGTCCGCCTGCGCGGCCGGTTGCTGTCCTGGCTCGGCGTCTCCGACGAGCCGTCCCCCGTCCCCGCACCCGAGAAGTGAGAACCATGCGCACCACGATCAGAGCCCTGCTCGCCGCCGTCGTCCTCGTCGGCGCCGCCGCCTGCGGCTCGGACGGCGCCGACGACGGCCGGTCGGGAGCGGCGTCGGACGGCTCGCCGCTCTCCGACGTCACCGTCACCCTGGGCGACCAGGCCGGCAACCTCCAGACCCTGGCCAGCGCGGCCGGCGTCCTCGACGACACCCCCTACGACGTCGAGTGGGCCGAGTTCGAGGGCGCGGCCCCGCTCTTCCAGGCCGTGCAGGGCGGCGCTGTCGACACCGGCTACGCCGCCGACCTGCCGACCCTCCAGGCGATCAGCGGCGGCGTTCCGCTCCAGGCCGTCGCCGCGATCCGCAACGACGGCTCGGGCACGGCCATCCTGGTCCAGCCCGACTCGCCGATCAGGGACGTGCGCGACCTCGCCGGCCGGCAGGTCGTCGTGTCGTCGGCCCAGGGCTCCATCGCCGAGTACCTGCTGGCCCGCGCCCTGGAACAGGCCGGGCTCTCCTACGACGACGTCGACGTCCAGTACCTGCTGCCGACCGACGCGCAGGCCGCGTTCGCCTCCGGCCAGATCGACGCCTGGGCCATCTTCGGCGCCTACCAGCACGGCGCGGTGGAGAACGGCGCCCGCACCCTGGTTACCGGCGAGAACGGGTTGACCAGCGGCTACGGCTTCATCACCGCCACCGAGGACGCCCTCGCGGACGAGGGCAGGCGCGCGGCGCTGACCGACGTGCTCGACCGGCTCGCCCAGGCGTTCTCCTGGGCCGCCGACCATCCCGACGAGTACGCCCGGGTGATCCAGGAGGAGAACGGCGCCTCCGAGTTCGTCGCCGAGCGCCTGTCGCACTCCTCCTACCAGGAGTTGGGCCCGCCCGGCGACGAGGCGGTGGCCGCCGTCCAGGAGGTCGCCGACACGATGCACGCCATCGGCGTGCTCGACCCGAACGTCACCGTCGCCGACCACGTCGACGGCTCGCTCTTCGCCAACTGACCACGGAACGGACTGCCATGCCCGTCGAGTTCATCAGCGCCATCCACCCCAACCCCGCCACCGACGGCAACCCCACCGCCGGCTCCGGCATCGACCCCGAGCACACCAGGCGCTACGCCCGCGCCCTGGACGACGGCGGGTTCGACTACACCCTGGTCGCCTACCACTCGGCCTCGCCCGACGCGCTGCAACTCGCCCAGTTCGTCGCCACCCACACCGAGCGGCTGCGGCCGATGCTCGCGCACCGGCCAGGCGTCGTCTTCCCCACCCACGCCGCCCGGGCCTTCGCCACGCTCGACCGGATCAGCCGGGGCCGGCTCGCCCTCCACATCATCTCCGGCGGCAGCGACGAGGAGCAGCGCCGCGAGGGCGACTACCTGAGCAAGAGCGAGCGGTACGACCGCTCCGAGGAGTACATCGAGATCCTGCGCCGGGTGTGGGACGCGGACGGCCCGGTCTCCCACCACGGCACGCACTACCGCTTCGAGGGCTTCCGCTCCGACGTCCGCCCGGTGCGCGGCACCATCCCGATCTCGGTCGGGGGTTCGTCGGCCGAGGCCTACCGGGTCGGCGGCCGGCAGGGCGACATCTTCGGGCTGTGGGGCGAGCCGTTGAAGGAGACCGCCGAGCAGATCGCGGCGGTCAACCACCAGGCGGAGCTGGTGGGCCGGCCGCACCCCAGGATCTGGGTCTCGTTCCGGCCGATCATCGCGCCCACCGACGAGCTGGCCTGGGAGAAGGCGCACCGGATCCTCGGCCAGGTGCGGGCGGGCCACGCGGAGCGGGCCAGGAGCCGGCACTACCCGGCGGTCGGCCAGGGCGTCCCGGCCAACGCCGGCTCGCGGCGGCTCCTCGACGTCGCGGCCCGCGGCGAGCTCCACGACCGGGCGCTGTGGACGCCGCTGGTCACCGCCACGAACGCCGCTGGCAGTTCGACGGCGCTGGTCGGCTCCCCCGAGACGGTGGCCGCCGCGCTCCTCGACTACGTCGACATCGGCTGCGAGCTGCTGTCCATCCGCGGCTACGACCCGCTCAACGACGCGATCGACTCGGCCCGGCACGTGCTGCCGCTGCTGCGGCAGGAACTCGCCCACCGGGCGGCTGGCGCCGCGGCTTGAGCGACGGCCCGACGTGCGCGGCGGCTGGCGCCGCGGCCTCAGCGACGGGGCAGCGTGCCGCGCCGGGCGCGAGGCGCGCTACCGCCCGGGCGCGGG